>DATCQF010000001.1:0-1518 GCA_036569735.1 Allostellaceae bacterium
CAGCGCCGTGGTCAGCGCGCGCGAGGTCGGCAAGGCCTTTCGCCAGGCCTTCGGCGACCCCGAGGTGCGCGCGATCCTCTTCCGCATCGACAGCCCGGGCGGCTCCGCGGTGGGCTCGGAGACGATCTGGCGCGAGGTCGTGCGGGCGCGCGAGCACGGCAAGCCGGTCATCGTGTCGATGGGCGAGGTCGCCGGCTCCGGCGGGTATTACATCGCTGCTCCGGCGGACAAGATCGTCGCCGAGCCGGCGACGCTGACCGGGTCGATCGGGGTCCTCGCCGGCAAGCTCGTCGTCGCCGAGCTGCTGCACAAGCTCGGCATCACCGACGATTCCGCGCAAACCGGCGCCAATGCGGCGATGTTCAGCGCGTTCGCGGATTTCTCGCCCGCCGCGCGCGAGCGGCTCGATACGTTCCTCGATGCGGTCTATCGCGGCTTCAAGGAGCATGTCGCCGCCGGCCGCCATCTTACCGACGAACAGGTCGAGGCGGCGGCCAAGGGACGCGTGTGGTCGGGCGAGGATGCCAAAGAGAAGGGGCTGGTCGATGAGCTGGGCGGCTACGGCGTCGCGCTGCGCCTCGCGCGGGAAGCGGCGAAAATCCCCGAAGACAAGCCGTTCAAGCTCGTCGTGTTTCCGCGCCGGAAGAACCCGCTCGAGCTTGCCTACGACAGGCTGTTCGATGTCGAGCGCGACAGTGACGAGGCCTCCCCGGCGGCGACCCACGGCATCGCGGCCCAGGGCATGGCGGCCGGCCTCGCCGATGTGCTGTCCGGCATCGCAACGCTGACCGGCCACCCCGGCGTGCTGCGCATGCCGCCGATCGGTGAGGTAAGGTAGCGGTTGAAATTCAAGTGAGTTCCAGTGCGGGCTCGGGTTCTACCGAAACCATCCGATTGCGCCCCAGTTGTTTCGCCCGATACAGGGTCTGATCGGCCGCCGCGATCAGTTGTTGTGCGCTGATGTCGGCGTCGCGGAGCAGGACGGCAACGCCGCCACTAATGCTGACATAGGGTCCCGAGGCGGCATGCTCATTGGGAATTTTCAACTTCGCGACCGCTTCCCTGGCTGCTTCGGCGATCAGAGCTGCGCCGCCCAACTCGGTATCGGGAAGGACCATCGTAAACTCCTCGCCACCGTATCGCGCGACCAAATCGGCGGGACGGCGGCAGCAGGAGAACAGTGCAGCTGCAATCTGTTTCAGACACGCATCCCCAGCCTGATGCCCATAGTGGTCGTTATAGGCCTTGAAGTGATCAACGTCTAACATGACAAGTGACAGCGTTCGTCTGTGACGACGCGCGACGGCTATCTGACCGGTAAGATACACGTCAAAGAAACGCCGGTTGGCAAGATTTGTCAGTCCGTCATGCTGGGATAACTGCTCCAGGGCCTTGCGCACGCTGATGTCGCGGATCGCCGCGGTGACCAGCACTCCTTCCTCGCTTTCCAAGGGGCTGAGCTGCTCGGGCAGAAGGTGACGAACATCATTCCGGAGGGCTTTGCCGAGCGGCTGGTCG
>DATCQF010000002.1:0-3641 GCA_036569735.1 Allostellaceae bacterium
CCGAGCCAGAGGCCGAACAGGACCAGATTTACATCGCTTGCCGCGCGGTCGTGGAGCGCGATCAGTGCCTCGGCAACCCGCGGCCGGGCGTAGAGCGCCAGCGAGAAACGCCAGAAGGCTTCGCCCAATGCCGCGTCCTCCCCGCCGCCAAGCCGCATCATTGCCGCCCGATGAAACCGGTGCGATTTCATGCTATATGGGAACAGCGGCATCGCTGCGGGTGCCGCCGCTTTGTCATCTTGCGCGAGCAGCGCGCCCTGGCGCCCCTGGCGATGGATCTCGACGTCGAAGCCCTGCAGGCCAAGCTTGCCGCTCTGAAGACCGAGCACCGCGATCTCGACGACGTGATTGCGCGCATTGCCGAAAGCCGGCCGTTCGACCAGCTTCAAATCCAGCGGCTCAAGAAGCGCAAGCTGATGCTGAAGGACCAGATCTCGAAAATCGAGAGCGAGCTCCTGCCGGATATCATCGCGTGATAATCCGAGTGATCTGGCGCCATTATTGAATCAGGCTCCGGCGTCCGAGTTCGCGCGTTTTTGCTGATACATGGCGCGATCGGCGGCTTCGATCGCGTGCTGGGGACCCTCGGTCCCCGAAAACGCATAGATGCCGTAGGCGGCCGTTACCGGGATTGCGAGATCGCCCCAGCGCAGCGGTGTCCCGGCAATCGCCTCGGCCAGCGCGACGGCCTTGTCGTGGGCCTGCGCCTCGTCGATGTACGCGAGGACCACGCCGAATTCGTCGCCGCCCAGGCGCCCGACGATGTCGCTCGACCGGACATTGTCGTGCAGCACCCCGGCGACGTGGCGCAGCGCCGCGTCGCCCGCGGGATGGCCGTGCTCATCGTTGATCTGCTTCAGGTTGTTGACATCGAAATAGACGATGCTCGCCGGTACGCCATGGCGGTGGGTGACGGCGATCGCCCGGGTCAGCTGGCGCACGAAAGCGCGCCGGTTGGCGAGCGCTGTCAGCGGATCCTCATCGGCGAGGTGTTCGAGAGCGGTGATCCGGCCGTGTGCCTTGGCGAGTTCGCTCTGCAGGTGGTCCCGTTCCGCCGCAAGCCGGGCCACCGCCGCGCGCAGTTCGGGGGCCAGCGCATCGTCCGAAATGGCCGGAAGCCCGAGAGCCGAGCCCGGTTCGCCGCGCGACGGCGCGCGCGCGTGGCGCCGATCTCCGTCGGTGTTGGCGTTGGCCGGCTTTGCGCTATGCCGTGGCATGTCGGGCGATGTCCTTTATGGGTCGCGAGGCATGGATCGCGAGGCCCGGGTCGCGCGATGAGCATCCCGGGAATGTCTATAATCGAGTGCGGCGGATTTCATGAGATAAATTTGCGGCAACTTGAGGCGACCGGCCGCAAGCGCGAGCCAGCCGGTCGCGAGCCCGCATGGTGCTCGCTTGTGGGGCGGTGCGCCGCTTCTATAATCTGCCCGCGCGCCGACACGAACCGGCCCGCACGCCGGCTTCAAACCGGAAGGAGTGACATGAGCGACAGAGCCTGCGCGATCGGCATCATCATGGGTAGCCAATCCGACTGGGAAACGATGCAGCATGCCGCCCAGGCCCTCGACCGGCTCGGCATCGCCTACGAGACCCGAATCATGTCGGCCCATCGCACGCCCGACCGGCTCTTCGAATATGCGCGGAGCGCGCAGGCTCGTGGATTGAAGGCGATCATCGCCGGCGCCGGCGGTGCGGCCCATCTGGCGGGCGTGACCGCCGGGCTGACCCCGCTGCCGGTCCTCGGGGTGCCGATCGAGAGCCAGGCCTTGCGCGGGCTCGACAGCCTCCTCTCGATCGTGCAGATGCCGGCCGGCATTCCGGTCGCGACCTTTGCGATCGGTCGGGCCGGCGCGGTCAACGCGGCCCTCTTCGCCGCCGCCATGCTCGGCCTCGCCGACCCCGCCGCCGCCGCCGCGGTCGAGGAGTGGCGGCGCACCCAGGCCGCGGCCATTCCCGACCGGCCACAGACCACATAAGCCGGAATAGCCGGGTGCAACGGGGTCAGCGGGGTCAGCGCGACGGGCGCAGTTGGCGCAGCGGGTTGGGCAGGCGCTGGGCCGCGCTCGCCAGGCGCTCGCGCAACCCGGTCAGGCGGTGCAGATCGACAAGCCGGCGCTCGATGAATTCCTGCGTGTCGGTGAAATCCGGCGAGCGGTCGTCGAGCCAATACAGCAATGCGGCGGCATAGATGCCGGCCAGGGTCGCGCGCTTGGTATAAAAGCTGAAATCGGTCGCATTATCGCCGACCCCGTGCCAGACGGCGTCGACCGTGTCGTGGAGGAGGCGCAGCCCGAGAGCGGCGTTGGGCGGCATCGCCAGTACCGAAAGCCCGCGCCGCATCGCCTCGCGCCACGGCGCCAGCACCTCGAAGCGCAGATGCAGCGCCAGCGCGATGCGCCGCGACAGGCTGAGGTTCTCGACCGCGGCCGCTTCGAGCCGCTCGAGCATCCGGCGATCGGCCCAATGGCTGAACCCCGCGATCAGATCCGGCGCGCCGCGCGGAAACAGCGCCATCGCCTCGCCCACCGGGATTTCCGCGCGCCGCGCCGCGTTGCGCAACGCGTGCCGGGTCCAGCCGTCGAACGCGACATCGGGCAGCATCGCCTCGATCAGCCGCTCGGTTTCGCGCTCGGCGTAGGGGCTCCTCATGTTTCGGGATCGCCGGCGAGGAAGGCCGCCCACGGGCTTCTCAAGTGTCTACCTCGCCGGCGAGGAACGCCGCGAGGTCGATCGGGTGACGCTGCAATTCCTCGAGGTAGACGAGGAGGCGGTGGTCGGTCATCCGCTGCGGGTAGAGGATGCCGTCGAGGTGGTCGCATTCGTGCTGCACGACCCGGGCATGAAACCCCGCCGCCTCGCGCTCGATCGTGGCGCCGTCGAGGGTTTGCCAGCGATAGCGGATATTGAGATGGCGCGGGACGACGCCGCGCAGCCCGGGGACCGACAGGCACCCCTCCCAGCCGAGCGCGCGCTCGGTGCCGATGGGTTCGATGACCGGGTTGATCAGCACCGTCAGATCGGCTTCGTCGTCGCCCGGGAGGTCGCTCAGCCGCTCGCCGCCGACGCGGAACACGACGATGCGATGCGGCATGTGGACCTGCGGCGCGGCGATACCGGTGCCGCCGGCATCCTCCATCGTCTCCACCATGTCGTCGACGAGGCGGCGCACCCAGGGTGCCGTCGGGTCCTCGACCGCCTTGGCATGCGCGCGCAGTACCGGATGCCCCATGCGGGCGATTTTCAACAGAGCCATGAGGCTAATATGTGGCGGAAGAGGGCTCCGGTAAAGCCGTGCGGGCCGGCTTCACAGACGCCAGCAGAGGTGCTAGATTTTGCCGCAGGTGATGGCCGACGAAGCGGCCCGCCTTGTTGTGACCCAGGGATGGAGAGAAGCGCCCGTGCAAGTCCTCGTTCGCGACAACAACGTCGACCAGGCTCTGCGTGTCCTCAAAAAGAAGATGCAGCGCGAGGGGGTGTTCCGCGAAATGAAATTGAGGCGCAACTACGAGAAGCCCTCCGAGCGGCGCGCCCGCGAGCAGGCCGAAGCCGTGCGCCGCCACCGCAAGCTCCTGCGCAAGCGCATGGAGCGCGAAGGGTATTGAACCCGCTCACAGATCCGCTCACCGTATCGGGGTATCTTC
>DATCQF010000003.1:0-6824 GCA_036569735.1 Allostellaceae bacterium
ATCCGCAATTCTGTCCTCCCACCCGGCCGGGCCGGTGTTGAGGATGAAATCGGCCTCTTCCGGCGTCGCGACAAACTCGAGGCCGAGCCCGCCCCGGATTTCAAGGTCGCGCTCCGAGCCGATCTGCAGACAGCGCCGGCCGAGCGCGGCGTAGAACGGGTCGGTGCGGTCGTGGAGGTACTGCCAGGCCTCCTCCCCCGACGACATGACCCCATGATAAAGCTCCCCGGGCACCCCGATCCTAGCGATCCGCCTCACCACATCGTCCGACCGGCGCGGCGCGTTCGACAGCAGCACCACCCGCTTCCCCGCGTCGATCAGCCGGCCCATGCAGTCGAGGACGCCGGGAAACGGCGCGACCCCGTCATGCACCACACCCCACAAATCGAGGATGAACCCGTCGTAACCCGGCGCCAGTACGCGCATCCCGTCGATCAGGCGTAGTGTCATAATGCCCTGTCACCGTGGTCGGAAGCTGCCCCGAGCTTAGCATGATCGGCGCCGACCGCATCGGCGACCGAGGTAAAGCCGTCGCGGCGCAACAGTTCGGCCAACCCCGCCTTGATCTGGCCGAGGAGCGCCGGGCCGGCGAAAACGAGGGCGGTATAAAGCTGCACCAGCGAGGCGCCGGCGCGGATCTTGGCATAGGCATCGGCCGCGCCCGCCACTCCGCCGACCCCGACGAGCGGCAGGCGGCCCTGGGTCAAGCGGTAGATTTCGCCGAGCAGCGCGGTCGACGGCTCGAACAGCGGGCGCCCGCTGAGCCCGCCCGCTTCGCCCGCGTGCGGCCCGCGCAGCCCCGGCGGGCGCGCCACCGTGGTGTTGGCGACGACGATCCCATCGATGCCGGTGGCGAGCGCGACCGCGGCGATGTCGGCGCGCTCTGCGGGTGCCAGGTCGGGGGCAATCTTGACCAGGAGCGGCGGCGATGCGCCGGTCTCGGCCCGTGCGGCGAGAAGCTGGCGCAGCAGGTCTTCGAGCACCGCGCGGGCCTGCAGATTGCGCAGCCCCGGGGTGTTCGGCGACGAGACGTTGACCACCAGGTAATCGGCCAGCGCCGCGGTGCGCCGCACGCCCTCGGCGTAATCGGCCACGGCATCGGCGCTGTCGCGGTTACGGCCGATATTGACGCCGACGATGCCTGCTTTTCGCCCGCCAGGATCGCTGCGCGCTTGCAGCCGGGCAACGAGGCGATCGAGCCCACCGCTATTGAACCCCAGGCGGTTGATCAGCGCCCCGTCGGGGTCAAGCCGGAATACCCGCGGCCGAGGATTGCCGGGCTGCGGCTGCGGGGTGACCGTGCCGATCTCGACAAAGCCGAAACCGAGGCCGAGCAGCGCGTCAGGGACCAACCCATCCTTGTCGAACCCGGCGGCAATCCCGATCGGGTTGGGGAAATCGCGGTCCCACAGGCGTTGCGCGAGGATCGGCGGATCAAGGGCCGCAGTCCGGCCGCCGAGCCCGGCGGCCAGCGCCGCGAGGGTCAGCCGATGCGCCGTCTCGGGCGGCAACGCCCGCAATATCGGGCGAAACAGCGGGTAGAAATCGGCCACGCGCTCAGGTTACCAGCAGCTCCGCCGTGCCGAGCCCGTCCACTTCGACGACCGCGCGGTCGCCGGCGGCGGGGAACTGGATCGGCACCATGCTGCCGGTCATCACGATCGTGCCGCGTTTGAGCGGCGCGCCTTGCGCGGCCCGTTTGTCGGCGAGCCAGGCGAGCGCGTTGAGCGGGTTGCCCATGACGTCGCCGCCCCGGCCGTGGCCGATCTCGCGCCCGTTGATCGTGAGGCGCGCGGCCAGCTGCGCGAGGTCGAGCCGGCGCCAATCGGTGACCGGCGTCCCGACGACGATTCCGGCATTCCACACATTGCCAGCGACCATGGCCGCCGCACTGAGGCGCTTATAATCGTGGCGCAAATCCTCGAGGAGCTCGATCGCCGCCACGCAGCTTTCGACCGCTCCGGCAACACGCTTGGGGTCGCCGCCATGCGGCAGATCCTCGCCGAGCTGCACCGCGATCTCGGTCTCGATCCCGAGCCGGCAATACTTGCCGGTGGCGAGCACGGCGCGCCCGCGATGCACCTCGCCGGCGAAGATCGCGCCGTAGCACGGCTCGTCGACCCCGCACAGCTTCTGCATGATCGGTGTCGTCAGCCCGATCTTGAACCCGGCAACGGCGCCGCGCCCGCTCGCGTTCTCCATTTCCTCAAAGGCCTGCCGGATCGCGTAGGCCTCGTCGAGGTCCGCCGGCATCAGTTCGGGCGGCAGGATGGCGATCGCCCGCCGCTCGCGCCACAGCGCGACGATGTGTTCGGCCTTCTGTTGGGTATCCAATTGTTTAACTCCAGCTTCTTAACAATTAACTTGCAGTCCCGGCGGAAGCCGGGACCCACCCATCAGGAGTACGGGCGGTTGAACCGTGGATCCCGGCTTTCGCCGGGAATGCGATTAACTTTGATGATGCTCCGCGCCTCCGTGTTTATCCCTCGCTCTCACCGCTCGCGCAATTCGCGGCGGATGATCTTGCCGGTTGCGGTCAGCGGCAATTCGTCGATGAAGACGATCTCGCGCGGGGCCTGATACCAGGCGAGCCGCGCGCCGACAAACGCCCGGATCTCATCGGCCAGAGCCGGCCCCGGTTCCGCGCCGGTCTGCGGCACGACGAAGGCCCGCACGATCTCGCCGCGCACCGGGTCGGGGCGGCCGACCACCGCCGCCATCAGAACCGCGCGGTGCTTCATCAGGCAATCCTCGATATCGGTCGGGCCGATGCGGTAGCCGCCGCTCGAAATCAGATCGTCCTCGCGGCCCTGGTAGCGGATGTAGCCGTCCGCATCTGCGACCGCGACATCCCCGGTCAGGCACCAATCGCCGGCGAATTTGGCCCGGGTCGCCTCGGGGTTGTTCCAGTAGCCGAGAAACATCACGGGATCGGGCCGCTGCACCGCGATGATGCCGGTGTCGCCGGGCGCAACCGGCTCGCCTTGCGCCGAGACTACCGCGACACGGTGGCCGGGGATCGGCCGCCCCATCGAGCCCGGTCGCACCGGAAAAAGCGCGGCGCAATTGCCGACCAGGAGGTTGGCCTCGGTCTGGCCGTAGAACTCGTTGACCGCGACGCCGAGCGCTTCCCGCGACCACGCGAGAATGTCTTCGCCGAGCGCCTCGCCGCCGCTCGCCACCGAGCGCAAATCGAGGCCGAAACGCGCACGCGGCGACGGCACCTGCCGCATCATCTTGAGCGCGGTCGGCGGCAGGAACGCGTTGCGCACGCCGTGCCGGCCGATCAGCGCAAAGGCTTCCTCGGGGTCGAACTTGCGAGCGCGATGCGCCAGCACCGGCACCCCGAAATAGAGGCTCGGCAGCAGCACGTCGAGGAGCCCGCCGATCCACGCCCAATCGGCCGGGGTCCAATAGAGGTCGCCCGGCTGCGGAAAGAAATCGTGGGGCAGTTGGACCCCGGGCAGGTGCCCGAGCAGCACGCGGTGGGCATGCAGCGCGCCCTTCGGCTTTCCGGTGGTGCCCGAGGTGTAGATGATCAGCGCCGGGTCGTCCTGTGCCGTATCGGCCGGCGCGAAACGGTCGCCGGCCCGCTCCAGGGCCGGCCAGAACAACGGGTTTCCCCCGCTATCGCCGTCGACCACCAGAATTGTCGAGAGACCCGGCAGACCGCCCGGCACCTTGGCGAGGTTTTCGCCGTCGGTAATGAGGGCCCGGGCGCCGCTGTCGGCGAGGCGATGCACGAGCGCGTCGGGACCGAACTGGATAAAGAGGGGCACCGCCACCGCGCCCAGCTTGTAGACCGCCAGATGCGCGATCGCGGTCTCCGGGCGCTGCGGCAAGAGGATCCCGACCCGGTCGCCGGGCCGGATGCCCAACCCGGCCAGCACGTTGGCGCAGCGGTTCGAGAGGCGCTTCAGATCGTCAAAGCTGAAACGCTCGACCGTGCCGTCGGGCGCCTCGTAGATCAGCGCCAGCCGGCCGTCGCCGGTGGCGTGCCGGTCGCAGGCCGCGACCCCAATATTGAAGCGCTCCGGCACCTCCCAGCGGAAGGAGCGGTAGACCTCGTCATAGCTGTCGCCGCGGTGAAGCACGGCGATAATTCTAGCCCGGTTCCGGGACGAGGCGCGAGGCCTCAGTCGCGAGACGCCTGCCGAGCGCCACGCCGGTCATGCGATGGCGCCGCGCTTGCGTCAGCAGCGCGGCGAGCCGCTCGGCCGCCTCCTCGATCGGCAACCCCAGCGGGCGGATGTTGGAGAGGCAGTTGCGCGCCGCGTCCAAGGTCCCGGGCGCGGGTTGCCAGGTGACATAGACCCCGAGGGAATCCGCGGCGCTGAGCCCCGGCCGCTCGCCGATCAGCACAACCGCCAGATCGGCGCCCAGGATGCCGCCGATCTCGTCGCCGATCGCGACGCGGCCGCCCTCGACGATCGCGACCGGGCCGATGCACAGCGTGGGATCGAGCCGGGCGAGGGTCGCATGCAGGAGCGCGGCGGCATGGGTGTGGACCGCGGTGGCGGAAAGCCCGTCCGCGATCACGAAAACAATGTCGATGGGGCTCGGCGGGCGGGCGTCGAGGCATTCGCGCGACTCTGCGGCAAGCCGTCGACCCAGATCGGGGCGCCGCAGATAGGTCGGCCGGTCGCCGGCGGCCGAGCGCAGCAGCACCGTTTCGCGCCCGTCGGCCGCGATCTCGGCGGCGATGCGGCCGGGCTCAAACACTGCGTGTACCGCATCGCGGGCCCGCGCATGGGCGAGCTGGAAGTCGAGATGAACGGCGGTCGGCAGCCCGGCGCCGCTGCGGCCGAGGCCGATGCGCGCCGGGGTCGCCTCCCGCAGCGCCGCCCACGAAACCAGCCGGCCGGCTGGGGTCATGTCAGCGCGGCCAAGACCCGGGAGAGCGGCGCGGTTAGCGTCGCGGGCTCCCCGCTGTCGGTCAGTCTGCCGGCCGCATCGGCGATCCCCATCCGTTCGAGCCAGGCTTCGAATTCGGGGGCCGGGCGCTTGCCCAATACCTGGCGCAGATAGAGCGCGTCGTGGAACGAGCTGCTCTGATAGCTCAGCATCACATCGTCGGCGCCGGGCACTCCCATGATATAGGTGCAGCCGGCGACGCCGAGCAGGGTCAGAAGCGCATCCATGTCGTCCTGGTCGGCCTCGGCGTGGTTGGTGTAGCAGACATCGCAGCCCATCGGCAGGCCGAGCAGCTTGCCGCAGAAATGGTCCTCGAGCCCGGCGCGCGTGATCTCCTTGCCGTCGAACAGGTATTCGGGGCCGATAAACCCGACCACCGAATTGACCAGCAGCGGGTCGAAGGCGCGTGCGACGCCGTAAGCGCGCGCTTCGAGCGTCTGCTGGTCGACGCCATGATGCGCCTCGGCCGACAGCGCGCTGCCCTGGCCGGTTTCGAAATACATGACGTTGCTGCCGATGGTGCCGCGGTGGAGCGACAGCGCCGCCGCGCGCGCCTCGCCGAGGAGCGCCAGATCGATCCCGAAATGGCGATTGGCCGCCTCGGTGCCGGCGATCGACTGGAACACCAGGTCGACCGGCGCGCCGCGCCCGATCGCCGCGATCGCGGTCGTCACGTGGGCCAGCACGCAACCCTGGCAGGGCAGGTCGAGGCGCTCGCGCAGCCGGTCGAGGAAACCGGTGAGTTCGAGATATTTGCCGAGCGTGTCGGTGGCCGGGTTGATGCCGATGACAGCGTCGCCCGAGCCCAGCATCAGCCCGTCGAGGATGCTTGCGGCAATCCCGCGCACATCGTCGGTCGGGTGGTTCGGCTGCAGCCGGGTCGACAGCCGGCCCTCGAGCCCGATCGTGTTGCGGAAGCGGGTCACGACCCGGCATTTCGCGGCGACGCTGACCAGATCCTGGAGCCGCATGATCTTCGACACCGCGGCGACGGTTTCGGGGGTAAGCCCGGGGGCCAGCCGGGCGAGGGTTGCGCTGTCGGCCGCATCGGAGAGCAGCCAGTCGCGCAGCTCGCCCACCGTCATGGTGGAAATCGGCGCGAAGGCGTTGCCGTCATGGCTGTCGACGATCAGCCGGGTGACCTCGTCCGCCTCATAGGGGACGACCGGGTTCTCGACCAATTCGCGCACGGGAAGATTAGCGAGAGCCCGCTGGGCCGCCACCCGTTCGGTCTGATCGGCGGCGGCGATGCCGGCGAGAAGATCGCCGGAACGGCGTGGCGTCGCCTTGGCCAGCAGCGTCTTCACATCGGGAAAGACGTACCGGGTGCCGCCGATCGTCTCCGCATAGCCCACCGGCGCGTCCTTTCCCGAGCGGCCCCGTCACCCCAGGGCGCTGATCACATCGGTCTTCGCAAAATCGGTGCCCTTGAACAACAGCGGCAGCCCGCGCGAGCGCGCCAGCGCATAGGACACGCAATCGCCGAAATTGAGCCCGGCCGGATGCCGCCCCTTGCCAAAGCGGAGAAACGCAGTTTGGCTCGCCCGCGCTTGCTGCTGGTCGAATGGGACTAGTTCGATTGCCAGTTCGCTGAGCAATCCGTCGAGTAGATCAGTGAGCTGGGCGCGGCCGCGACCCACGATGACCATCGATGCTTCGAGATATCCGACTGTCGAGAACAAGCAACCTTCAAATGCAATTATGCGGGCAAATACGTCTCGTTCGTGCTCAACCTTAAGTATCGCCACGATGGCGGAGGTGTCGATGACGATCACGCAGGCAAGCCGTTCTCGTCATAGAGATCGTCTTCGGAAAAGCCACCCGGCCTCTCAGCTATAAGCTTCGCTGATCGCTCGGAAATTTCGATGATTTTCCGATAGCGCGCCTCCACCTCCTCGGGGCTGCGGGTT
>DATCQF010000004.1:0-2194 GCA_036569735.1 Allostellaceae bacterium
GGCCGGACCCGAGGTGCCCGGCCCTTCCGCCACTGCCGGCGATAAGCTCATCAACCAGACGAGCCCGATCGCCGCGAGAAGCGACGCCGCGCGCAGACCGGAATTGGCTGCCGGTCATTGAGGTAGCGCAATGACCTCGCGGCGATTTCCGGGCCATAAGGGAGCCGGTTGTGTGGCTTCTCCGCCACACCATATACCCCTCTGAAGGGCCGCCGGCGCTGCCTCGAGGGGGGTGCTGCGGCCGGTTCATCGGAGGCGACCCATGGAACTCGAAAAATACACCGAGCGCTCGAAGGGCTTTGTCCAGTCGGCGCAGAATCTGGCGTTGCGCAGCGGGCATCAGCGGCTTGCGCCCGAGCATCTGGCGAAGGTGCTGCTCGAAGACAAGGAGGGGCTGTGCGCCAATCTGATCCGCGCCGCTGGCGGCGACCCGAAGATCGTGCTGGCGGCGGTCGATGCCGAGCTGAACAAACAGCCCAAGGTCGAAGGCAGCGGCGCCGGACAGGTCTATCTCGGCCCCGAATTGGCGCGCATCTTCGACCAGGCCGAGAAGATCGCCGAGAAGGCCGGCGACAGCTATGTCACGGTCGAACGGCTGCTGTTGGCATTGGCGATGGCCAGCGACACCCCGTCGGGCAAGGCGCTCGCCGCCGGCCATGTCACGCCGCAAACCCTCAACGCCGCGATCGAGAATTTGCGCAAGGGACGCAAGGCTGAATCGGCCTCGGCCGAGGAGGGCTATGACGCCCTCAAGAAATACGCCCGCGACCTGACCGAAGCGGCGCGCGAAGGAAAACTCGATCCGGTGATCGGCCGCGACGAGGAGATCCGCCGCGCGATCCAGGTATTGTCGCGCCGCACCAAGAACAACCCCGTCTTGATCGGCGAGCCCGGCGTCGGCAAGACCGCGATCGTCGAGGGCCTCGCCCTGCGCATCGTCAACGGCGACGTGCCGGAAAGCCTCAAGAATAAGCGTCTGATGGCGCTCGACCTCTCGGCCATGGTCGCCGGCGCCAAATACCGCGGCGAGTTCGAGGAGCGCCTGAAGGCGGTCCTCACCGAGATCACCGCGGCGGCGGGCGAGATCATCGTCTTCATCGACGAACTGCACACCCTCGTCGGCGCCGGCAAGGCGGAAGGCGCGATGGACGCCTCCAACATGCTCAAACCCGCCCTGGCGCGCGGTGAGCTGCACTGCGTCGGCGCCACGACGCTTGATGAATACCGGAAGCACATCGAGAAGGACGCGGCCCTGGCGCGGCGCTTCCAGCCGGTGTTCGTCACCGAGCCGTCGGTCGAGGACACGATCTCGATCCTGCGCGGCATCAAGGAAAAATACGAGGTGCACCACGGGGTGCGCATCACCGACGGCGCGATCGTCGCGGCGGCGACCCTGTCGCACCGCTACATCACCGACCGCTTCCTGCCCGACAAGGCGATCGACCTGATCGACGAGGCCGCCGCGCGGCTGCGCATGGAGGTCGATTCAAAGCCCGAGGAGGTCGACGAGCTCGACCGCCGCATCATCCAGTTGAAGATCGAGCGCGAGGCCTTGAAGAAGGAGCCCGATGCCGCCTCGCAGGACCGGCTGCACAAGCTGGTCAAGGAGCTCGAGGATCTGGAGCAGCACTCGGCTGAATTGACCGCGCAATGGGAGGCCGAGAAGGGCAAGCTCGCCGGCGCGCAAAAATTGAAGGAGCAACTCGAGGAGGCCCGCGCCGAACTGGACCAGGCGCAGCGCCGCGGCGACTGGGCGCGGGCCGGCGAATTGACCTACGGCGTCGTTCCCGAACTCGAAAGAAAGCTCGCGGAAGCCGAGGGCGCGGAAAAAGGCCGCATGCTCGAAGAGGCGGTAACCCCCGAGCACATCGCCGGGATCGTGTCGCGCTGGACCGGCATCCCGGTCGACAAGATGCTGTCGGGCGAGCGCGAAAAGCTCCTCGGCATGGAAAATAATCTGCGCCGCCGGGTGATCGGCCAGGACGAGGCCGTCGTCGCGGTGTCGAACGCGGTGCGCCGCGCCCGCGCCGGCTTGCAGGACCCCAACCGGCCGATCGGCTCGTTCCTGTTCCTGGGCCCCACCGGCGTCGGCAAGACCGAGTTGACCAAGGCGCTCGCCGAATTCCTGTTCGACGACGAAGCCGCGATGGTGCGCATCGACATGTCGGAATACATGGAAAAGCACTCGGTCTCG
>DATCQF010000005.1:0-1666 GCA_036569735.1 Allostellaceae bacterium
AACCCTGGCAAAACCCCTTGGCGAGATGGTCGGCGGTCGCAAGTTCGCTCGTCATCGCCACCTTATCGATCGCGACGGATGTGAAACCGGCGCCCTCGAGCTGCGCGGCGATCGCGCTCAGGTCATGGTAGCCGTGCGGGATGCGCGCCAGAAACAGCGGCGGATCGTCCGGAAACAGCGATGCAAGCGCCTCCGTCGTCACCCGGCCGAATTCGTTGGCCTCGAGCGGTCCCCAAACACTGAACAGAAAACGCCCGCCGGGCTTCAGCACCCGCCGCGCCTCGCGGTAGCCGGCCATCTTGTCGGGGAAGAACATCACGCCGAACTGACACACCACGACATCGAAACTGTCGTCGAAGAAGGGTAGCGCAAGGGCGTCGGCCTGGCGACAGGACACCGGCCTGGCAATCGGCTGCGCCGCGGCGAAATCGACCATCGCCTGGTTGAGGTCGCTCGCGGTGATCGTCACGGCCGGCGGCAGGGTTCGCGCCAGCGCCCGGGTCACCCGGCCGGTTCCCGCGGCGATCTCAAGGAGGCTGCCGGCGGTGAGGCCGGTCAGCCGCCCGGCCAGATCGACCGCGTACGGTTCGAACAGCGCGGGTCCGAGATACTGGTCGTACAGTGCCGGGATCGAGCCGGCAAACACCGTATCGGCCGATTGCATACACCCCCCTCTATCGTCACAGCGTCAATAACGGCAAGTCGACCCAGCGCCGCTCGCGGTGGCTCTGGTAGCAGGCTTCGGCAAGCTGCACGCTCCTGGCGCCCTCGAGGAGGGGCGCCGGAAACGGCGCATCCTCGGCGACATGGCGCAGGAACAGTTCCCAGCCGGCGCGGTAGCCGTTCTCGAACGGCTCCAGCTCGGGCAATTCCTGCCATTGCTCGTCGAACACCATGGCTTGCGGCTGCTCCGGGCTGAAAAACGGCCGGGGGGTCGCAACCGCAGGCTGGATGAAGCAGCGATGCAGCCCGGCGACCGCCGAGCCCAGCGTGCCGTCGACCTGGATCTGCAACAGGTCGTCGCGTTTGACGCGGTTCGCCCAGGACGAGCCGATCTGCGCCACGGCGCCGCCTTCAAGCTCGAAGATCGCAAAGGCGTGGTCCTCGACATCGACGTCGTACAGCCGGCCAGCTTCGTCGCGGCGCTGCGGCAATGCGGTCATGTGGCGGCACGAAACCGCGGTGATCGGGCCCAAGAGCCGGTCGAAGATGTAGCGCCAATGCGCGAACATATCGAGGACCAACCCGCCGCCGCCGTCCTTGCGGTAGTTCCAGCTCGGGCGCTGCGCCGGGGTTAATTCGCCGTCGAACACCCACCAGCCGAATTCGAGCCGGACCGACAGCACCCGGCCGAAGAATTTCGCGTCGTAGAGGCGGCGCAGCTTTTTGAGCCCGGGCAGGAACAGCTTGTCCTGGACGACGCCGCCCTTCTTGCCGGCGCGGTCGGCGGCGCGGGCGAGCGACAGCGCGTCGTCGAGGGTCTGGGCGACCGGCTTTTCGAGATAGACGTGCTTGCCCGCGGCAAAGGCGGCGCGGGCGCGCTCGGGCCGCCCGCCGGTCGCGCCGGCGTCGAAATATATTTCGATCGCGGGGTCGGCGAGCGCGGCATCGCGGTCGGTGCTCCACCGAAGGCCGCCACTGCGCTCGGCGAGCGCCGCGAGCCTCT
>DATCQF010000006.1:0-5089 GCA_036569735.1 Allostellaceae bacterium
CGCCCCGCCGGTGGGCGGTTCCGGCTGGCGATCGACCGCGCGTTCACGCTGCCCGGCATCGGGCTGGTGGTGACCGGCACCGCCGCTTCCGGCGCGGTCGCGGTCGGCGACCGGGTGTGTCTCAGCCCGCGCGGTGTCGAATTACGGGTGCGCGGGATACATGCCCATAACCGTGCCGTCGGAGAGGCCCGGGCCGGCGAGCGCTGCGCCCTCAACCTCGCCGGCAACCTTCCCGACGGCGCCGAGCCCGGCCGCGGCGACTGGGTCATCGACCCGGTCTTGCACAAGCCGGTCAGCCGGATCGATCTCGCCATCACGGTGTCGCGCGCCGCGCCGGCGCCGTTGCGCGACGGGTTGCCGGTGCATTTCCATCTCGGCACCGAGGATGCGGTCGGCCGGCTCGCATTGCTCGGCGCCCGCACTATCGCGCCCGGCGAGCGCGGCTTTGCTCAGGTCGACTTCGATCACCCGATCGGTGCACTATGGGGCGACCGGGTGGTGATCCGCGATCATGCCGCACGGCATACCCTGGCCGGCGGGCGGGTGCTCGACCCGGGGCCGCCGCGGCGCGGCCGCTCACGGCCGGAACGGCTCGCCGCGCTCGCCGCGCTCGCCGAACCCGATGCCGGCGACGCGCTGGAGCGGCTGATCGAGGTTGCCGGCATCGTCGCGCTGGCGCCGTTCGCGCTGGCCCGCAACCTGCCGCAGGACGAGGTCGAGGACCTCGCCCTGGCCGGCGGGTTTGACCGGGTGGGCATCGGGGCCGCCGCGCTCGCGCTCAGCCAGGTGCATCTGGCGCGGCTCGGCGAGAGCATCGTGGCGGCATTGGCGGAGTGGCACCGCGCCCAGCCGGATGCGCTCGGACCGGCGCGCGGCGCGTTGTTCGCCCGGCTGCGCGGCGCGGCTCCGGAAGCCGCGCTCGACGCCGCGCTCGCTGGACTGATCGCAGACCGGCGGGTGATGCGCGACGGCGCGGTCATACGGCTGCCCGGGCATGAGCCGCGCCTTTCGCGGGACGACGAGCGGCTGTGGGAGCGCGTGGCGCCGCTGCTCGCCGCCGGGGAGCTGCGCGCCCCCAGGGTGCGTGAACTCGCCGCGGCGCTCGGGCTCGAGCCCGATCCGCTGACCCGGTTCTTGAAACGCGCCGAGCGCTTTGGCCGGGTCGCGCCGGTCGCGCCCAACCGCTTCTTCCTGCCCGAGACGGTCGCCCGCCTCGCCGATCTTGCCGCCGCGCTCGCCGCAGAGTCATCCGAGCACAGCTTCACCGCCGCCCATTTCAAGGACCGCTCCGGCATCGGCCGCAACCTGACGATCGAGGTACTGGAATACCTCGATCGGGTCGGCGTCACCCGGCGGGTTGGCGACACCCGCATCGTGCTGCGCAGCGCCGCCGAGCTGTTCGGCTGACGTGGCTACCCCGCCCGGGGATCGACACGGCGGTCGACGAACAGCGTCGGGGTGAAAATCTGCACCGGTTCGTCGTCCTGGTTCAAGGTCGTCAACCGTACCTTGACGATCCCCTGCCCCGGCCGCGAACGCGACACCCGCGTCTCGACGATTTCGATCTCGACACGCAGCGCGTCGCCGGGCCGCACCGGCTTCAGCCAGTTGAGCTCGCCCCCGATGCCGACAATCCCGCCTGCGGGCCGAAAATCGCTTGCAACACAGAGGCGCATCGTCAACGCCGCGGTGTGCCAGCCGCTCGCCGCCAGCCCCTCGAAGATCGTATGGCGCGCCGCCTCGTCGTCGAGATGAAACGGCTGCGGGTCGAATTGGGCCGCGAATGCGGTGATCGCATCGGCATCGATAGAGAGAGTGGGAGAGGCAAATTTCTGGCCGACCGCGAGATCCTCGAAATAGCGCTTGTTCAATTCTCGGCACTCCCTTTCGCGCTTGACCTCGTCCGGCCAAACCAGGCGCCCGACGCCACCGCGGCGCACAGGGTCACGCCGTAGGCCGCCAGAGCGAGAGAGAGCGCGGCGAAGAGCCAGCCGAGCGACCCGGTCAGCCGGAGCGCCACCCAGCCGCCGCCGATTGCGATGACGAGGCGCAAGAGGCCGGCCAATAGCGGCCAAGCCAGCCGCCCGGCGCCTTGCGAGGCAAAATAGAGCGCGAGGCCGAGCCCGAAAAACCCGTAGGCCGGCCCGACGATGCGCAGGTATTGCGCGCCGGTCGCGAGCATGCCGGGATCGCCGCTGAAGAGGCCGAGCCAGGCCGCCGGCCACAGCGCGGCCGCAACCCCGACCGCCTCGGCGAGGACGAAGGCGATTGCCCCGCCGGTCAGCGCGACGCGCAGCGCGCGGACCGGCTGGCCGGCGCCGATATTGGTGCCGACCAGCGCCACCAGCGGCGCGCCCAGGCCGAAGGCCAGCGGGATCAGCAGGTATTCGAGGCGGGAGCCGGTGCCGTAGCCGGCAATCGCGTCTCCCCCTCCCGGGGCGTCGCCACCCCCACCGGCCGCGCCGCCGACCAAGGCGGTGGTCAGCGCCACGGTCAGCGTCGTCTGCAGGGTGGTCACCGAGGCGACCGCGCCGACCCGCAGGATGTCGGCAAAGAGCGCCCGGCGCAGATGCGACCGGCGGAAATGCACGATGCTGCGGCCGGACGCGATATATGCCGCCAGCACCGCGGCGACGAGCCCGGTGGTCGATATGACGGCGATGCCCGCCCCCGCCATGCCGAGCGCCGGAAACGGCCCGAGCCCGAAGATCAGGCACGGCGACAGCGGCACCAGGATGACGATCCCGGCGCAGATTGCGAGCGACGGCACCAGCATGTTGCCGGTGCCGCGGACGCTGCTCGCCAGCGCGTTCATCAGCCAGACCAGAGGTGTGCCGAGGAACACGATGTTGGAATACGCGAGGGCGGCGTCGAGCGCGGCGCCGCTGCCGCCGAGCCCGCGGTAGAGTGACGGCCCGAACCCGAGCACCAGGGCGGAAAACACGCCGCCGATCGCAACATTGATGACGATCGCGTGGAGCACCAGGGCGTCCGCGTCGTCGCGCCGGCCGCTGCCCAATGCGCGGGCGATGGCGGACGAAATTCCGCCGCCCATCGCGCCGGCCGACAGCATCTGCATCATCATGAAGCCGGGAAAGACCAGCGCCATCCCGGCCAGCGCGTCGATCCCGAGGCGCGACACAAACCACGTCTCGATGAGGCCGGTGGAGGCCTGCGCCAGCATCACCAGGATGTTGGGCCAGGCGAGGCGGACCAGTGTCCGCGCGATCGGGGCTTCGAGAAGGCGGCGGGTGCGGGGATCGAGCGGAGGGCCTTCAGGCGGCGTCACGCGAACCGCGGGAAGGTGCTGGATCGCGGCATCTAGTGGCATATTATCCTCCGGCCGTGCGGCGGCTCCAATTGTTGGTTCCCGGCGCTTCAATCAGATCTGCCAGAGCGATGGCTTGGTATTGCCACAGCGTATCGTGGATGTTGGCATATTTTGCCACCCGGGCGGCCCTCCGCTGCGCTTTGACCGCGAGGCCGTCCGCGACAGCCGAATATTCCATGAACAGATAACCGGCGGGGATCGAAATAGCCGTGATGACCGCCACCGACAACCCGATTGCGCCGACCAGGGCTCGCAGCGAAATCGGTGTCCTGCCGATGAGTTTCATCTGGCGCTCAAAAGAACACCGGCGTCGCGCAGCGCGGCGGCACCCATCGGCGACCTGAGAAAGGCCAGGAAGCGCTCGCCGGCGGGGCTCTTTTGGGCCGCAAGTACGAAGTACAATGATTTTCCGTACGGGTACGAGCCCTTTTCGTAGTTTTCCACGGATGGCGCGACTCCGTCGATCGCTACAAACCACAACTTGCGTTTTTCCATTGATATCTGTGTAAAAGTGGCGGCGATGAGAGACCCCGGAGTTCCCTCCGCCATCTCGGTATTGTCCTGATCGGTCGCGGCTACCGGCACGTCCGAGCGGTCCCTGGCTTTGGCCATGGCCGCGCTCATGCCCGGAAACATCTGGCTAAGCACCGAATTATCGCTTTCAACCGACGGACGCAGGATGATCAATATCGGCGTTCCGTCGGCCCAAACCGGTGCGTCGGACTGATAAAGTGGGGCGATTTCCGAGCTTTTGAACCCGTTGGGATTGGGGTGGGAGGTCACCAGGCCAAACGGTGTGCGGAACTCGGCAACCGCGATCAGCCCCCTTGCGGTTTCCGCCGGTTTGAGCACCCGCCCCGAAATGCTGAGGTCAATAACCCCATCCGCCACCGCTTTATTGCCACCGACGGTCCCCAGGCCGGGGATCACCTCGAGCTTGATCCCGGTTTCGGCCAGCAATAGCGGCCCGAGGCTTTTGACCATCTCGTTGGTGGCGCCGGTTCCGCCGACCCGTAGGCTCTGGCCCGCCACGACTTGATTATGGAACAGCAGCATGGTTGCGAGGGCGCAAGCCACGCGGACACTGCTTTTGATGCCGACCATGGGCGTCGATCCCTATACCCGATACCTGATGATTTAGGATTACACATTGAAATATACATCTCTTTGATACAGATCATTCCAATTAATACCCTTTACGCGAGTAATTGGGACGCGCCGGTGCCCCTCTTGATGCAATGTCATGCCGCGCAAATCAGCGCATGGTGCGGCGGCATCCGGCAATCGCGCCTAAGGGGTGCCGGTCCGCGTCGCGGGGCGCTATCATCGGGGCTGCGGCCAGCCCCGGCAGCTGTCCGGGGCAAACCGACCGCGCGGGGTTCAGGCGATGCTGATCGGTGTTCCGAAAGAGGTGAAGACCCACGAATACCGCGTCGGCCTGGTGCCCGGCAGCGTGCGCGAGCTGGTCCACCACGGCCACAAGGTTGTCGTCGAGAGCGGCGCGGGTGCCGGCATCGGCTTCGACGACGACGCCTATCAGCGCGCCGGCGCCGAAATCCTGATGCGGGCGGCCGATGTGTTCGCCGCGGCCGAGCTGATCGTCAAGGTCAAGGAACCGCAGCCCGAGGAGATCGGCGCGCTGCGTGAGGATCAGATCCTCTTTACCTATCTCCATCTCGCGGCCGACCGGGGGCTGGCCGAGGGGCTGTTGCGCTCGGGCGCGGTCGCGATCGCCTATGAGACGGTCACCGACAAGGC
>DATCQF010000007.1:0-2510 GCA_036569735.1 Allostellaceae bacterium
GCTGATATGCTGGTCCTTCAGAAAGCGGTAGGGTCCGCTGCCGACGACCTCCTTGACCTGCTGGAACGGCGACGTCGCCGCCAGCCGCTCCGGCATGATCACCGGCACCGCGCCGCCGGGTCCGGCGAGCGCCATCGGCAGCTGCGGAAACGGCCGCTTCAGGCGAAACCTGACCGTGCGGTCGTCGGGCGCCGAAAGCTCGTCGGTCGCCGCCATCAGCGCGCTGGCGAACGGGATCCGCACGCCGAAACGGCGGATGCTGGCGACAACGTCGCGCGCCAGGACCGGCTCCTTGTCGTGAAAGCTGAGACCGTCGCGCAGGCGAAGCAGCCAGGTGAGCCCGTCATCCTCGACCTCGTGGCCCTCGACCATCTGCGGTTGCGGCTGCCAGTTGGTGTCGAGGCCGTACAGCGTGTCGAAGACCAGATAGGCGTAATTGCGGGTTTGCCGGTTGAATGTGACGACCGGATCGAGCACGACCAGATCCGCGGTCGGCGCGACCACGAGCTTCCTCGCCGCGGCGGCCCGGGCGATGCGCGGCGAGGCGATTGCACCGACCGCACCCAGACCGGCCTTCAAGAGATCACGCCGGTGCATGGTCCTCTCCTCCGGTTGCCGCTTGTGTGGCCGGGCAGTATAGCACGCCAATAACCCCCGGAATTCCACACTCGCTAAGGAGACGACACGATGCTGTTCACCTGCACGCCGCCCGGGGCACAGATCCCGGGGCGCTTTCCGGGACCGGCGCATGCCCGCGGCAAATGGTTCACCCTCGACATCCATTGCCATGTGCGCAGCGACAAGGCGGCCGCGCTCGTTGAGGGTCACGAGGAGGTCTCGCGCTGGTTTCTCGAAACCCAGGCCAGCCCGCAGAGCCAGGCGGTCAACCGCGCCAATGGGGTGCGCACGCGGGCACAGGGCAATACGGCCGAGCAGCGCATCGCCGACATGGATTTGATGGGGATCGACATCCAGGCGTTGTCGCCGGCGCCGCGCCAGACCTATTACGGCGCCGACGCCGATCTGGGCCTCCAAACCGCGCGCATCCTCAACGACGAGATCGCCGAGATGTGCGGCCGCTTCCCCGACCGCTTCGTCGGGCTCGGCACGGTGCCGTTCCAGGCTCCCGATCTCGCGATCGCCGAACTCGACCGGCTGCACAAATCGTTGGGCTTTCGCGGCATCGAGATCATGACGCATGTCGGCGGGGCGGATCTGTCGGAGCCGCGCTTCCGCAAGATCTTCGCCCGCTGCGAGGAACTGGGGGTGCTGATTTTCATCCATTCCGACGGGTTTACCGAGGCCGGGCGCTTCAAGGACCATTACCTCGCCAACGTGATCGGCAACCCGCTCGATTCGACGATTGCGGTGCACCACCTGATCTTCGGCGGGGTATTGCAGGACCATCCCAATTTGAAGATCGTCGTCGCCCATGGCGGCGGATACCTGCCGGCCTATTCCGGGCGGATCGACCATGCCGCCGCGGCCCGCCCCGACACCTGCGAGCATTTGCGGGCGATGCCGACGACCTATTTGAAGCGGCTTTATTTCGACGCCCTGGTCTACACCCACCACCAGCTGCAGTACCTCGTCGATTTGTACGGCGCCGACCACATCCTCGTCGGCACCGACTATCCGGCCGATATGGGCGAAGTCGATCCCGTAGGCTTTATCGAGGGCTGCCCCGGGCTCGACGACACCGAGCGCCGCGCCATCCTCGGCCGCAACGCCGCGAGGCTGCTGAACCTGGAGATGCCGCCGTTATAGAAGCTGTGTCGTGAAGCGGCGGGTGCCTTGATTTGCGCGCGGCGCAGATATACCTTTTCCCAATTGTATATCTGCGGAGAGCTTCCATGCAGGTCGCGAAATGGGGCAACAGTCTTGCAATCCGCCTTCCCGCGGCCGTGGTTGAGGCCCTTGAGCTGAAAGCGGGCGACGATATCGAGATCCATGTCGCCGACAGCCGAGCGTTAGGCATCTCGCGCAAGCCGGGGCGCGACGAGTTGCTGAAACGCTTGCGCGCTTTCCGCGGGCGCCTTCCCGCCGACTTCAAGTTCGACCGGGAAGAGGCGAATGCCCGGTAGGTTCTTCGACACCAATGTCTTGCTGTATGTCGCCGCCGGTCATCCGGTAAAGGCGGATCGGGCCGAACAGCTGATCGGCGAGGGCGGCACGATCAGCGTACAGGTCCTCAACGAGATCGCCAATGTTGCCCGGCGCAAGATGGGTCTGTCATGGACGGAGACCCATGCGTTTCTGTCGATGGTCCGCGGCCTGCTCCCGGTCCGGCCCATCACCGTCGAAATCCACGAAACCGGGCTTGCGCTCGCCGAGCGTTACGGCCTTTCGATCTACGACGCGATGATTGCCGCCTCGGCGTTACAAGCCGACTGCGACACGCTCTGGTCGGAGGATATGCAAGACGGGATGCTCGTCGGCGGCCAGCTCCGCATCGTCAACCCGTTTCGGCCGGCGAGTTGACCCTGGGCAAGAACGCAGCGGTGCTCAGC
>DATCQF010000008.1:0-2364 GCA_036569735.1 Allostellaceae bacterium
GCGTCGGCGATGCTTTTCTGGAACTCGCGCTGCCGGAATGCACCCGCAACGGCGATATCGTTACGATCGAGCCGGATGCCCGAAACCCGAACTGACAAAGAAGGGGTGCGCTACGGCGCATAGGGGTTGTCGCCCTTGCGCAGCATCAGCCGGATCGGGGTGCCGGGAAGCTTCAAATCCTCGCGCAGCGCGTTGACAAGATAGCGCCGGTAGGATTCGGGGAGTTCGCCGGGCTTCGAGGCGAAAAGGGCAAAGCTCGGCGGCCTCGTATTGACCTGGGTCATGTAGCGCAGGCGCAAGCGGCGGCCGTCGACGAGCGGCGGCGGGTGATGCTCCTGGATGGCACCGAGCCAGCGGTTGAGCGCGGCGGTCGGCACCCGCCGGTTCCACACCGCATCGGCCGCGAACACCGCCTTCATCAATGCGCCGATGCCAAACCCGGTGAGCCCGGACAGCGGCACGAGCGGGACGCCGCG
This sequence comes from Allostellaceae bacterium, assembly GCA_036569735.1. GTDB lineage: Bacteria > Pseudomonadota > Alphaproteobacteria > ATCC43930 > CGMCC-115725 > DATARH01. The sequence continues at coordinate 477 of DATCQF010000008.1, forward strand.
CAGCTGCGGCAGCGACTCCTCGAGCCGCTCGCGCAGCCGGGTCAGCGCCGCCTTGGGGTCCTCCACCGCATCCCATTTATCGGCCGCCAGCACGATCGCCCGGCCTTCATCGGCGACCAGATTGGCGATCGTCAGATCCTGGCGTTCCAGCGGCTGCAGCGCGTCGATGACGAGGACGACGATTTCGGCATAGCGCACCGCGCGCAGCGTGTCGGCAACCGAGAGCCGCTCAAGCCGGGCCTCGATGCGCGCCCGGCGGCGCATCCCGGCGGTATCGACGAGGCGGATCGGCCGCCCATGCCACGCCCACTCGACCGCGATCGCGTCCCTGGTGATGCCGGGCTCGGGGCCGGTCAGCACCCGGTCCTCGCCGACGAGGCGGTTGACCAATGTCGACTTCCCGACATTGGGCCGCCCGACAATCGCCAGCTGCAGCGGCTTTGCTAATTCTCCGGCGGGCGGCCCTGCTCCTTCTTCCTCGCTCTCCTCGGCCGCGAAAGGCAACAGCCGCTCGTAGAGTTCGCCCATGCCCTCGCCGTGCTGGGCCGAGATCGCCACCGGGTCGCCGAGCCCGAGGGCATAGGCGTCGCCCAGATCGGCTTGCACGACACGGCTCTCGGCCTTGTTGGCGACGAGGATGACCGGCCGCCCGGTGCGCCGCAGCCATTGGGCAAAATGGCGATCGGCCGGGGTCACCCCTTCCCGCGCATCGATAACGAGGAGCGCGACATCGGCCTCGTCGAGCGAGCGCTCGGTCTGCGCCCGCATCCGGCCGACGAGGGTGTCGGGCGGCGCCTCTTCGAGCCCGGCGGTGTCGATCAGCCGGCAGGCGAGATCGGCGATGTGCCCCGAACCCTCGCGGCGGTCGCGGGTCACCCCGGGCAGATCGTCGACCAGCGCGAACTGGCGCCCGACCAGCCGGTTGAACAGCGTCGATTTGCCGACATTGGGACGCCCGAGGATCGCGACCGTGAAAGACATCCCCCCGGTATAACCTAAAACACGACGACGCTGCGGATCGTCTCGCCGCGCTGCAACGCAAGAAAGCCGTCGTTGATGTCGTCGAGCGCGATGCGGCGCGAGATCAACTCGTCGAGCATGAGCTTGCCGTCGAGGTAGGCGCGGGCAATCAGCGGAAAGTCGCGCGCCGGCCGCGCCCCGCCGTAGCTCGAGCGCCGGATGCGCTTGTCGCCCATGAGGCTCCCCCAGCGAAATGCCACGTCGTGCGCGACATCTGTCTTGCCGAGCCAGATGACCTCACCGCCCGGGCGCACCGCCTCGACGCTGGCGCGGAACGATTGGGGACTGCCGGCCGCCTCGAAGACGACATCGGCGCCGCGCCCGGTGGTCTTTGCCCGGGCGACCGCGATCGGGTCCTCGCTTCGCGCATCGACCAGCGAGGTCGCGCCGACCCGCCCGGCGAGCGCGAGTTTCCCGGCGTCGAGATCGACCGCGATGATCTCGCCCGCCCCGGCAAGCCGCGCACCCTGCACCGCGGAAAGCCCGACGGCGCCGCAGCCGATCACCATGACCGTGTCGCCGTGGCCGATCGTCGCGATGTTGAGCGCCGCGCCAACCCCGGTCATCACCCCGCAGCCAATGAGGCACGCGCGATCGAACGGCAGCTCCCTGGGCACAACGATCGCCTGGTGGTCGGCGACAACAGCGTATTCGGCGAACGCGCCGAGAAACATCAGCCGCTTCAGTTCGCGCCCGTCATGCAGGCGGGTGCGGCTCTCGCCGTCGAAGGCGACCGCCTTCGGTCCGTGCGCGAGATAGGTCTCGCACAGGATCGGCAGGTCGCGCTCGCAATAGAAGCAATGCCCGCAATGCGGGTTCCACGACAGGACGACGTGGTCGCCGACCTTGAGCCCGTGCGCCCCAAGGC
>DATCQF010000009.1:0-2703 GCA_036569735.1 Allostellaceae bacterium
GGTCTGCCTGACCGCGTATACCGCCTCGGTGGCGCGCCTCCTCGACCACGAGGTCGATCTCCTCTTGGTCGGCGACAGCCTGGCGATGACGGTCTACGGCTTCGACAGCACCTTGCCGGTCACGCTCGACATGATGATCGCGCACGGCGCGGCCGTTGTGCGCTCGACCGAGCATGCCCTTATTGTCGTCGATCTGCCGTTCGGCAGCTATCAGGCCTCGCCCGACCAGGCTTTTCGGGCCGCCGCGCGGGTGCTCGCCGAAACGGGGTGCGCCGCGGTCAAGCTCGAAGGCGGCGAGGAGATGGCCGAGACGGTCGCCTTCCTCACAAGGCGCGGCGTGCCCGTGATGGGCCATGTCGGGCTGACCCCGCAATCGGTCAACGCGCTGGGTGGCTATCGCTCGCGCGGCCATGCCGCCGCCGAGCACGACAAGATCTTGCGCGACGGGGTCGCGGTCGCCGAGGCCGGGGCGTTCTCGCTGGTCATCGAGGGGGTCGCCGAGAGCCTCGCGCGCGAGCTGACCGGCGCGGTCGCGGTGCCGACCATCGGGATCGGCGGCTCGGTCGACTGCGACGGGCAGATCCTCGTCGTCGACGACATGCTCGGCCTCTTCACCGAGTTCACCCCGAAATTCGTCAAGCGCTACCGCCGGCTCGGCGACGAAATCCGCATCGCCGCGCGCGAATACGCCGAGGAGGTGCGCCACGGCCACTTCCCGGACGCCGAGCACACCTACGCCGCACCGCGCCGCGCGAAACCCGCCGCCGCGAAGTAGCGTCGCCTGAGACCCACTCACGCGAGCATGGCTTACGCGGTGCCTGCCCGGCACCGGCCGGTCAACCTGATCCGAACCACTCAGAGATTGCGAACCATGGCAAAGCGTATCGATGTGGCCGCGCTGACATCGGTGGTCGGGACCCTCTACCCGCCGCCGTTCGACGAGCCGTGCCGGGCGCGCGAGCGCACCAGGCTCGGCGACGTAGCGGGGCTCACGCAGTTCGGGGTCAACCTGCTCCGCCTGCCGCCCGGCGCGTGGTCGAGCCAGCGCCACTGGCATACCGGCGAGGACGAATTCGTCTATGTCGTATCGGGCGAGGTGGTGCTCGTCACCGACGCCGGCGAGGAAGTCCTGCATACCGGCGACGCCGCCGGTTTTGCCGCCAATGACGGCAACGGCCATTGCCTGCAAAACCATTCCGCTCGCGAAGCAATCGTGCTCGAAATCGGCAGCCGGGTGGCCGCCAGCGTCGGCCATTACTCCGATATCGACATGGTCGCCCCGGCCGGCGGCAAGCCCGCGATCTACACGCGCCGCGACGGCACCCCCTACGAGGGGCTTCGCCGTCGCGGGCCGCAGGGCTGAAGAACCCTCTCCCCCACCGGGGGAGAGGGCAGGGTGAGGGGGCGAGTGCGTGCTCGACGTTTGCGACCCTCACCCACCGATCGCTCTGCGAGCGGTCCCCCCTCTCCCGCGGTGCGGGAGAGGGTTCAAAATCACCACCCGAGCGCGTAGGCGGCGCGGCGGGGGTCGGCGCCGGCTTCCATGATTCCGCGTTTGGTGTCGGCGCGGATCGCGCATACCGCGCCGGCGAGCCAGTTCCAATCGGGCCAGCGCTCGACCTGGTGGCCGCGCCGCGCCAGTTCGTCGGTGACCGCCTCGGGGAAGCGGCCTTCGAGGCTGAGCCGGCCGGGGTAGTAATCGTAGGGCGCGAACGACGAGGGGTAGCTGTAGCTGGCGAAGCGCGGGGCTTCGATCGCGCTCTGCACGTCCTGGCCGTGGACGAAGATGTTGAGCAGCACCTGCAGCATCGCCTGGCTCTGCACATCGCCCCCCGGGGTCCCGAACGGCAGGAACTCGGCGCCGTTGCCCTTGATCGCCAGCGCCGGGTTGGGGGTGAGGCGCGGCCTCCTGCCCGGCGCGACCCCGGCGGGATGGCGCGGGTCGGGGCGCGATTGCGAGCCGCGGTTGGACGGGATGAACCCGACCCCGGGTACCACCGGCGAGCCGTACGAGCCGTCGCTCGGGGTCGCCGAGAAGATGTTGCCCCAGCGGTCGGCGACGCAGACATAAGAGGTGTCGGGCTCGGGGAACGGGTTGGGCGGGCTGGCGCGCAGCTTCTGTTCCATCGCGCCCAACTCGCCGGGCGGCGGCATCTCGGGCCACGCCTTGTCCGGCCGGATCAGCTTCCTGCGCTCGGCCGCGTATTCCGACGAAATGAGGGTCGCCAGCGGCACGTTCCCCAGCGCCGGGTCGGTGTAATAGGCCTCGCGGTCGGCAAAGGCGAGCTTCAGGGCCTCGGTCAGGGTGTGCACGTAATCGGCGCTGTTGTGGCCGAGCGCGGCGAGGTTGGTGCCTTCGAGGAGCGCCAGGGTCTGCAGCAGCACCGGCCCCTGGCACCACGCGCCGCAGGTGAAGATTTCGAGGTCGCCAAATCGGCGGCGCTCGGGCGGGCCGACCGGCGAGTGGTAGTCGGCGAGATCCTCGGCCGAGAGGAGCCCGCCCTCCTGTTTCATGAACGCGATTATTTTCCTGGCGATGTCGCCGCGGTAGAAGGCGTCGCGCGCGGCTTCGAGCCCGGCTTCGCGGCCACGCGACGCCGCGGCCTTCTCCTCGTCGGCCATGTATTGCAGCGAGGCGCTGAGGTCGCTCTGGCGAAACAAGTCGCCCGCCTCGGGCACCCGGCCATTCGGCACATAGACGGC
>DATCQF010000010.1:0-3905 GCA_036569735.1 Allostellaceae bacterium
CGCTGAGGCGCTGTGGGTGTGGTGCCATTGGCCGGTCAGCCCGCCAGGCGATCGACGATCGCCCCCACGCCGGTGCGCACGGGATCGACGCAGGCGAGGCCGATGCTGTCCTCGGTGCGCCGCAGGTAATCCTTCGCCGCCGCGGCGTCGAGCGCGCCGGTATTGACGCTGACCCCGGCGCAGCGCGCCGCCGGGTTGGTCAGCTGCGCCGCCTCGACATTGCGCTCGATGCACAGCGTCAAATCCGGAAGCGGGTAGTGGGGCAGGCCCCGCATATGGGTCCGGGTCGGCTCGTGGCACATCACCAATGCGTCCGGCTGGGCGCCGTGAATGAGGGCGAGGGTGACGCCGGCATAGGAGGCGTGGAACAGGGAGCCCTGGCCCTCGATCACGTCCCAGTGGTCGGGATCGGCGGCCGGGCAGAGAAATTCGACCGCGCCGGACACGAAATCGGACACCACCGCGTCGATCGACACGCCGTCCCCGGCGATGAAGATGCCGGTCTGGCCGGTCGCGCGGAAATCGGCCTTCATCCCCCTCGCCAGCATCTCCTTTTCGAGCGCGAGCGCGGTGAACATCTTGCCGATCGAGCAATCGGTGCCGACCGTCAACAGCCGCTTACCCGGGCGCTTCAAGCCGTTGCCGACCGCGAACTCGCGGGTCGGGTGGCGCACATCGGCGATCTGGCGGCCGAGCCGAGCGGCGGTCTGGCGCAGCGCCGGGATGTCGGTCAGCCGGTGGTGCAGGCCGCTGGCGAGATCCATGCCGAGCTCGAGAGACCGCACCAAGAGCCCTTCCCAGCCTTCGCCGAGGACACCGCCGCGATTGGTGGTGCCGACGATCACGGTCTTGACCCCGGCGGCGGCGGCCTCCTCGATATTCATGTCGGGGAGGCCGAGATCGGCGTTGCACCCGGGCAGGCGGAACTGGCCGAGGGAAATCTCGGGCCGCCAGAAGGCGATGCCGGCCGCGGTCTTGGCGGCGAGCTGGTCCGGGGCATCGCCGATAAACAATAGATACGGAGTGCGCAGGCTCACCGCCCTAACTCCTCTTGTCTTCGGGAAACCGGCGACGCAGGAAATTGCGGACATCCCCGGCGCAGCGATCGGGGACCGCGTCGCAGATATTGTGCGGCAGGCCGTCATAGACGCGGAATTCGACGTCGCCCAGCTTGCGGAACGGCTCGTAATTGGCCACCGAACCGACGGTCTCGCCGCCGGGGATGACGACGAGCGTCGGACAGCCTATCCGCTGCACCTCGTCCTTCCAGTCGTAGCTCGCCATCAGAAGCACGAATTTGGCGATAAAGGCCGGGTCGTTCTTCCCCGCCTCGTCGAGAAACCACGTGACAAGCCCGGGATCGGCATCGGCCGGGAGCCGGTCGCGGATCGTCTCGGCGAGAAAGCCGCGCAGCCCCTTCGCCTCGATCTGCGGGATCCAGCTTGGCGCCTGGCTGTTCTTGAGACCCGGGGTCGAGCCGAACAGCGCGAGGCTGCGCACCCGCGAGGGCATATTCATCGCCAACTGCTGGCCGAGATAGCCGCCGGCCGAATTGCCGACGACATGCGCATTCGCGCAGCCGAGATGGTCGAGCAGCTCCACGACATCGGCGACGAGCCGGTCGAGACCGAGGCTCTGCCCGGCCGGCGGCACCTGCGACTTGCCATGGCCGCGCAGATCGAGCCGCACCACCCGGTAATCCCGGGCGAGGTGCGGGACCCAGCCGAAATAGCGTCGGGCGCTGCCCATCGCCGCGTGCAGCATGAGGACGGTCGCCGCGCGCCGCCACGGATCGGTGAAATCGTCGATGTCGTAGGCGAGCGACATCCCGTCGCTCGTCGTGAAATTTTGGGCTGCGGTCACTCCGCCGCCTCCGCCCGCGCCGGGCCGAGGGTCTGCATGAACTCGATGAGGTACGGTTTCCACAGCTCGGCGTAGAAATGGCTGAAATGCCCGTGCGTGTTGGGTCCCGCCGGGATTAGCACGTAGCGGCCGTGGCGCACCCGTTTCATCGCGCGCTCGACGGTGCCGAGCTCGGGCGGGTTGGCATGGTCCTCGGCGTCGTTGATCAGCAATACCTTGGCCTTGATCTTGTCGAGATCGGGCTCGGGGTTGTAGTCCATGATCGCCTCGATCGCCCACAGCTGGTTGTTGGCGTCGCCCTTGGCCGCCTCGGCCAGGCGGCGCTCGTAGAGCGCGTCGGCGGCCGCCCGGGTCGGCGCCATCTCCTGGATGCGGGTCGGGCTCTCGGTGCCGAAATTCCCCGCCGCGCTGTAGATGTAATGGCGCGGGTTTTGGGTGTAGTCGCCGCCCTTCCAGTCCGGGTCGTGGCGGATCGCCTCGGCCGCGGCGCGCCTTCCCATCCAGTTGCGGCCGCTGATCTCGACCGGCTGGCACGACAGCGGCACCACCCCATCCATCAAATCGGGGTACATCTCGGCCCACATCCAGGCATGCATGCCGCCCATCGAGCTGCCGATGACGAGGCGCAAATGGGCGACGCCGAGGCCTTCGGTAATCAGCCGATATCCGGATTCGACCATGTCGCGATAGCGGTAGCGCGGGAATTTGCCCTTGAGGCCGTCCGACGGCTTCGACGATCCGCCGCGGCCGAGCGCGTCCTGCATGATGATGAAATAGTGCCGTGCGTCGAGCGGCTGGCCCGGGCCGTACAATTCGTCGGCGAGAGAGGGGCGCAGCCAGTTCGCCCCGGTCCCGGTATTGCCCTGCAGCAGCAAGACCCCGTTGATGATCTTCCCGGCCGCATCGCGCCGGGCGATGCCCATCGTGCGGTAATGCAGCCTGAGCTCGGGCAGCGATTCGCCGCTCGCGAAGACGTAATCCCTGATGACGAAATCACCCTCCCGGTAGTTCGGCCAACTGGCGGCGGGGTCGGTCGTCGGCATCGTCAAGCCTCCTTGTCCAGGCGATTGGGCGCAGCATAGATAGAGCCGCACGCCGGGGAAACCCGCCGGTTGTTTTGGGAAAGCTGAAAGATGAACCTCGTCGGGCGAACCGCGTTGGTTGCCGTTCTAATGGCGGCGGTGGTGTGGGGCGAGAGCCCGGCATACGCGCAGACGCCATTGCGCTGCGGGCCGTTCACGCAGGACGTGCTGGCCGCGCCCGAGCCGCGCGAGGCCCACGGGCCGGTGCAGCGGTTCGAAAGCATCAATGCCGAAGTCAAAACCTACCCCTACCACGTTCTCTTTCTCGGGGACTCGCTGACCGAGGGGTTCGACGTGGCGGCTTGGCGCGAGCACATGGTGCCGCGCGGCGTGTTCAATGCCGGAATCAGCGGCGACCGCACCGAGCACCTGTTGTGGCGGCTGCAGCATGGCAATCTCGCCGGGCCGCCGCCGAAAGCGGTCGTGGTCTTGATCGGCACCAACGATATCGGCCACGGTCGTTCGCCCGAGGTCGCGGCCGAGGGCATCCGCGCCAACCTCCAATACCTGCGCCGGCACCTGCCCGACGCTCGCATCCTCCTGCTCGGGCTGTGGCCGCGCGACGCCGCCCCCGATGGGCGCCTGCGCCGCGGGACCGTTGCGGTCAACCGGCTGATCCAGCGCTGCGGCGATAACGGCGCGGTCGTCTATGCCGATATCGGCGGCGAACTGCTCGATCCCGAGGGCCGGCTGACCCCGGAGATCTCGCCCGACCGGCTGCATTTCAGCGCGCTCGGCTATGCCCGGCTGGCCCCGAAGCTGGATGCGCTGATCGACGGGCTGACATCCGATAAAACTGCTCCTTTGGTTGCAGCTGTCACCGAAACAGTCCAGCTCGAGCGCGAACACGGCGTCTTCATGGTGCCGGTCCGCATCAACGACGCGGTTACGATCCCCTTCGTGCTCGACAGCGGTGCTGGCGACGTATCGGTGCCCGAAGATGTGTTCAAGACGTTACTC
>DATCQF010000011.1:0-3846 GCA_036569735.1 Allostellaceae bacterium
CGAGGCGGTGGTGATCCGCCCGGACATGGCGAAATACCGCGAGGTCGGGCGCGCGGTGCGGGCCCAGATGCAGGCTCTGAGCCCGCTCGTCGAGCCCTTGTCGATCGACGAGGCGTTTCTCGACCTCACCGGCACCGAAGCGCTGCACGGCGCCGCCCCGGCTCAGCTCCTGGTCGCGCTCGCCCGGCGCATCGAGGCGGCGCTCGGGATCACCGTGTCGATCGGGCTCAGCTACAACAAGTTTCTCGCCAAGCTTGCCTCCGACCTCGACAAGCCGCGCGGCTTCGCGGTGATCGGCCGGGCCGAGGCGGCCGGCTTTCTGGCCGACAAGCCGGTCGGCTGGCTGTGGGGTGTCGGCGGCGCGATGCAGCGGCGCCTCGCGGCCGACGGCATCATGCGGATCGGCCAGCTATGCACGCTCGATCCGCGCGAAATCGGGCAGCGCTACGGTCGCATCGGGCTGCGCCTCGCACAACTGGCGCGCGGCGACGACGACCGCCGGGTCGACCCCGCCGGCCGGGCGCGCTCGATCTCGGCCGAAACCACGTTCGCGCGCGACGAAGCCGATGCCGAGGCGCTGGGCCGGACGCTGTGGCCGCTCTGCGAAAAGGTCGCCGCACGCCTCAAACAGAGCGCGCTCGCCGCCGGCACCGTGACATTGAAGCTCAAAACGAGCGATTTCCGCCTGCGCACCCGCTCGCGCCGCCTCCCCGACCCGACCCAATTCGCCGACACGCTCTACCGCACCGCGCGCCATCTGCTCGCCGCCGAGGCCGACGGCGCCACCCGGTTCCGCCTGATCGGGGTTGGCGCGGACGGGCTCGTCGAGGGCGCCGCCGCCGATCTTCCGACCCTCTTCGACCGCGAAGAGCGCCACCCCCGGCACCTCGAGGAAGCCATCGGCGCGGTCCGCGACCGCCACGGCGCCGGCGCCGTGCAGTTCGGCCGCGGCCTGCGCCGCGACGACACGCCCTCGTAAAAGATCACATTCACCCTGGCGCCAGCCGCCGGGACGGTCGCCCGCCGGCACTGTCCTGCCCCGGGTCAGCAGCCCGGTTTGGGCAGCGCCTCGATGTCGTCGAGCTTGGCGCGGATCGCATAGTCGCCGTAATCGATCACCATGTCGCGCGAGACGCCGTTGTCGAGCAGCAGCATGCCGAGCTCGTAATCGGGCTTTTCGGCTTTGGGATCGGCCGGGAAGAAGGCGAGGCGCACCCGCCAGCCCGGACGGTTCAATAAGGGGCTTTCTTTGGCCGCCGCGGCATCGGGCTCGATCTTGGGGCCGATCACCGCCGACACCAGGACGGCGTTCTCCACCGTCGCGCCGTCGAATATGTGCCGCGAGATGAAGGTTTCGCCGGCCTTCGCCTTGTCGATCAGGAAGATCGTGTGCGCGCTGGGAAAGATGGCGCCCGGCGGCAGCTGGAAGGTCTTGCCCTCCGGTTTTTCGAACTCGGCGGCGCCGCCCTTGCCGGGGCCATCGAGCTTGGCTGTGCCGCGGAGCTCCTCATTGTCGGCGCCGTCGCGCGTTTCTTTCTGATTGAAGCGATAATGCAGCCCGTCCTTGGCTTCCCATGTCACGAAATTCGACGCGATGGCGACATCCGCCGATTCGGCGTAACCCATCTTGAGCCGATAGCGCTGCTCGACGGTCCAGCCGTCGCAGGTCTCGCCCCATTGATAGGCCATCGTGCCGCTCGCTGCGGTGACGCCGGCGTCACCGCCGGCCTTGCCGAGGCTCATCGTGTAGAGCGCGCGATGCGGCATGATGTCGGCCGCGCCCGCCGAGCCGGCCCAGGGCGCGAGGAGACCGGCACCGAGAACACCCAGCGCGATGGCGGCCGGTCGTCCGGCCTTGAGCAAAGGGTCCATCATCACAGGCAAACTCCGGGAGCGACGCTTCGCTCCATCTATCGAGTGGGCCATCTATGACGCCATGCCGGTAGCCCTGCAAGCCACATGCCCCGGCCCGGCCAGCCCACCGAGGGGAGAGCCGGCTTGTCGAAAGGCGAACAGACTGATGTTGTATGCCGTCCCCGCCGGATCCGTTCCTGCGGCCCGACGCCGCGACAGCGCGCCGCCGAAACCCGTGAAACCGCTTGCCTCGCCCAGGCGCTGTCGATAGATTGCGCGGCCATGGCACATCTCAGGGCCGATTGCGGCCCCCACCACGTCGCGCGATTTTGGTACCGCTGGTTCATTACGGCGGCCTAGGATCGCGTATCTGCGTTTTCCCGAAGCCGCCCCACCGAGGCGGCTTTTCTGTTTCTGGATACTCCCGATCCGAATGTCGCCAAAAGTGGAGCGGCCTCCAGCCCCGGAGGTAGCCCATGCCTAATTCGATCCTCAAGACCCGCACCCCAATGCGGGGAGGTGTTGCGTCATGACCGAACAATGGACACCCCAGAACTGGCGGGGTCTGCCGATCCGGCAGGTTCCCGGCTATGCCGATGAAGCCGGGCTCGCCCGGGTCGAAGAGACGCTGCACCATTTCCCGCCCTTGGTGTTCGCCGGCGAAGCTCGCCGATTGAAGGAGCGGCTCGCTGACGTCGCCGCCGGCAAGGCGTTCCTCCTACAGGGTGGCGACTGCGCCGAAAGCTTCGCCGAGTTCCACCCCAACAACATCCGCGACACCTTCAAGGTATTGTTGCAGATGGCGGTGGTGCTGACCTTTGGCGCCGCCTGCCCGGTCGTCAAGCTCGGGCGGATGGCCGGCCAGTTCGCCAAGCCGCGCTCCTCCGACACCGAGACGCAGAACGGGGTGACGCTGCCCTCCTATCGCGGCGACATCATCAACGGCCTCGACTTTGACGCCGCCGTGCGCGAGCCCGACCCGCAGCGCCTGATTCAGGGCTACAACCAGTCGGCCGCCACGTTGAACCTGCTGCGCGCCTTCGCCCAGGGCGGCTATGCCGATCTCCACCGGGTGCATGCCTGGAACCAGGATTTCGTCGCCGACTCGCCGCAGGGCGAGCGCTATCAGGCGCTGGCCAACCGGCTGACCGAGACCTTGGATTTCATGGCGGCGTGCGGGCTCAACTCGGAGACCACGCCGCAGATCCGCGAGACCGAGTTCTATACCTCGCACGAGGCCTTGTTTCTGGCCTACGAGGAGGCGCTGACCCGGATCGATTCGACAACCGGCGAGTGGTACGACTGCTCGGCCCATCTGGTGTGGATCGGCGACCGCACCCGTCAGCTCGATGGCGCCCATGTTGATTTCATGCGCGGCCTCAAGAACCCGATCGGCATGAAATGCGGGCCGACGCTCGACCCCGAAGATCTGCTGCGCCTGATCGACAAGCTCAACCCCGACAACGAGCCGGGGCGCCTCACCCTGATCACCCGGATGGGGGCGGACAAGGTCGCCGACAAACTGCCGCCCTTGATCCGCGCGGTCAAACGCGAGGGGCGCGAGGTCGTGTGGTGCATCGACCCGATGCACGGCAACACGATCAACTCGTCCTCCGGCTACAAGACCCGGGTCTTCGACCGCATCCTCGACGAGCTGCACGGCGCCTTTGCGGTCCATCTAGCCGAGGGGAGCTATGCCGGCGGGGTGCATTTCGAGCTGACCGGCCAGAACGTCACCGAATGCGTCGGCGGCGCCCAGCGGGTCAGCGAGCAGGGCCTTGGCGCCAATTACCTGACCCACTGCGACCCGCGGCTCAACGCCAGCCAGGCATTGGAGCTCGCCTTCGAGGTCGCCGAGGCGCTGAAGCGCGAGCGCCAGGGGAGATCGCCGGGCAACGGGGTGGGCAGCGCCAGTCGGCTCGCCACGGTGTTGTGAGGCTCCCTCATGCTGTCATTCCGGGGCGCGGGCGCAAGCTCGCGAACCCGGAATCC
>DATCQF010000012.1:0-1702 GCA_036569735.1 Allostellaceae bacterium
ACTCTATATGCCGGGCTCCAACGCCCGCGCCCTGGAAAAAGCTAAAACGCTGTCCGCCGACGGCGTCATTCTAGACCTTGAGGATTCAGTCGCGCCCGACGCCAAGGAAGCCGTGCGGGCGCAGGTCGTAAACACGGTCAAGGCTGGCGGCTTCGGCGCGCGCGAAGTTTTCATCCGCGTCAACGGCGTCGATACTCCATGGCATGCCGATGACTTGGCCGCCGCCGCCCATGCCGCGCCCGACGCGATATTGGTGCCGAAAATATCGAATCCGGAAATGCTCGAGATGATCGGCCGCCGCCTGCTCGACATGGGCACCGATCATAAGACGCGGATATGGGCGATGATCGAGACGCCGCTCGCCATCTTCAACATCCTGTCGATCGCCGCCGAGGCGAAGGATTCCGAATCGCGCCTATCCGGCTTCGTGATGGGCACCAACGATCTCGCCAAAGATACTCGCGCGCGCCTGGTACCCGGCCGCGCCCCGATGCTGGGCTGGCTTTCGAGCTGCATCGCGGCGGCGCGCGTCTACGGCATCGATATTCTCGACGGCGTCTATAACGACATCGGTAATGCCGATGGCTACGTCGCGGAGTGCAAGCAGGGCGTCGAGCTCGGCTTCGACGGCAAAACGCTGATCCATCCCAACCAGATCGCGCCCTGCAATACCGCGTTCTCGCCGTCGCCGGAGGAGGTCGCGCTGGCGCGCAAGATGATCGCCGCCTTCGATCTGCCGGAGAACAAGAGCAAAGGCGTGGTCTCGATCGACGGCCGCATGGTCGAGCGCCTGCATGCCGACATGGCGCGCCGCACCGTAGCGATCGCGGAAGCAATCGCGGCGAAATAACCAAGGGAGGGGGCGATGCGACGACGCGATGTCTTGACGCTTCTCGGCGGCGCGGCAGCGACCTGGCCGCTGGCGGCGCGCGCGCAGGTGACCGACTATCCCAATCGCCCGATCACGCTCATCGTCCCTTACGCGCCCGGCGGCGGCAACGACGTGTTGGCGCGCGGGGTCGCCGAGCCCATGGGCAAGGTGCTCGGCCAGCAGATCGTGATCGAGAACCACGGCGGCGCCGGCGGTTCGCTCGGCACGCGCCAGGTCGCCAAGGCCGCGCCCGACGGCTACACGCTCGGGCTCGGTGGCACCGGAACGCTCGCCGTCGATCCCACGCTTTATCCGAATGTCGGCTACGACCCGCGCAAGGACTTCGCGCCGGTCGGGCTCATCGCCACCAGCCCGCTCATCGTTTTGGTCAACCCGTCGCTGCCCGCGCACAACGTGCAGGAGTTGATCGCGCTCGCCAAGGCGCAGCCGGGCAAGCTCAATTACGCTTCCGCCGGCAAAGGCAGCGGCATTCACCTCGGCACCGTGCTGTTCGCCGAAAATGCCGGCGTCGAGCTCACGCATATTCCCTACAAAGGCTCGGGGCCGGCGCTCACCGACCTGCTCGGCAACCATGTGTCGATCTATTTCTCCTCGCTGCCGCCGGCCATTGGGCTGGTCAAGGAGGGTAAGCTGCGCGTGCTCGGCGTCACCGGCTTGAAGCGCTCGCCGATATTCCCCGACGTACCGACGGTGGCCGAACAGGGGTTGCCTGGCTTCGAGGCGACGGCATTGTCGCGCCGGCCGGCACGCCGCGCGGAATCGTCGACAAGCTCAACGCCGCGCTGCGCAAGGCGCTCGAATCCCCGGAGG
>DATCQF010000013.1:0-26996 GCA_036569735.1 Allostellaceae bacterium
CATCGCGACCGTGGGCCGCGCCCCCTCACGACCAGATAGGCGTGGCAATGCGTCGAGCGCGGCAGCGGCGGACCCGAAGCGGCGCAGCAGCGCGTAAAAGGTGATCGGGCCGACGCTTTCGGTCCGGCAGAGGCGCAGCCAGTCGAGGCGTTCCTGCGGTTCGAGTTCGCGCTCGGCCAGGGGGTCTTATCCTTCCCGGAAGGAGATCCGGCTCTCGGTGCCGGCCATGAGGCGCTGGACGTTCTGCCGGTGGCGCAGCACGACGAGGATCGCGATGAGCGCGATCAGCGCGGCGCGCGGTTGGTCGACCACAAAGCCGGCGAGCGCGGCGCTGGCCACCGCGGCGACCAGGGCGGCGAGCGAGGAATAACGGAAGACGATCGCGGTGGCGAGCCACAGGAGGCCAGCGCTGAGCGCCACCGGCCAGGCGATCACGATGAGGACCCCCAACGCGGTCGCCACCCCCTTGCCGCCGCGAAAGCCGAGCCATACCGGATAGAGGTGGCCGACGATGACCGCGGCCCCGCCGGCCAGCGCCGCCTCCTCGCTCCACGCGGCGCCGACGAGCACGGCGGCCGCGCCTTTCAGCACGTCGAACACCAGGGTCAAGGCGGCCAGCGTCTTGTTGCCGGTGCGCAACACGTTGGTCGCGCCGATACTGCCCGATCCGATGTCGCGGATGTCGCCATGCCCGGCGATCCTGGTCAGCAACAGCCCGAACGGGATCGAGCCCAGGAGGTAACCGACGATTGCGGCGAGGATCGCGTTCATCGCCCCCACCCCAACCCTCCCCCGCAAGCAGGGGAGGGAGAAAACGGCGGCTCGGTCGCGGTCAAATACCCTCCCCTGTGATCCCCGGGCCAAGCCCGGGGAGGGGAGGAAGGGACCCGCGCCGCAGGCGTGGGAGGGTGGGGGCTCGCCGGCCGCTCACGACTGCTCCTGCCGCGCAAAGATCGTGCGGCCATCGACGACCGTGCATTCGACCCGGCCTTCGACCGGGCGGCCGTCGAACGGCGCGTTCTTCGATTTGGAGCGGAACGAATCGGTGTGGATGCGCCATGCCGCTTCTGGATCGAAGACGACGAGGTCGGCCGGACCGCCGGGGGTCAACCGGCCCGCTTTGAGCCCGAGGATGCGCGCCGGGTTGATCGTCAGCCGCCGAATTACCTCGAGGAGGGCGAGGTGGCGGTTGTGATAAAGCTCGAGCGAGAGTGGCAAAAGAGTCTCCAGCCCGACGATGCCATAGCTCGCCGAGCTGAACGGCAGGCGTTTGGAATCCTGGTCCCAGGGGGCGTGGTCGCTGGCAATGGCGTCGATCGTGCCGTCGGCCAGGCCCTCGACGACGGCGCGGCGGTCGGCTTCGCAGCGCAATGGCGGCGACAGCTTGGCAAACGTCCGATAGTCGCCGATCGCGGTCTCGTTCAAGGCAAAATAGGGCGGCGCCGTATCGCAGGTCACCGGCAGCCCGGCCGCCTTGGCGCGCGCGATCGCCTCGATCCCGGCGGCGGTCGAGACATGGGCGACGTGATAGCGCGCGCCGGTAATCTCAACCAACCGCAGGTCGCGCTCGATCATGATGATCTCGGCCAAGGGCGTGATGCCGGCGAGGCCGAGGCGGGTGGCGATTTCGCCTTCGGTCACCTCGCCCGCCTGGCCAAGGCTGGGTTCCTCGGGATGCTGGATCACCAGCTGGTCGAAGCTGCGCGCATAGGACAGCACCCGGCGCATCACCAGCGCGTCGGCGATCGCCTTGACCCCGTCGGTGAAACCGACAACGCCGCTCGCCGCCAGGAGGCCGATCTCGGTCAGCTCACGGCCCGCGAGGCCCTTGGTGGCGGCGCCGTAGGTGTGGATTTTGGCGAGCTTCACCTCGCGGGCGCGCCGCGCGATGAACTCGACGACCGACACGTCGTCGACCGGCGGCTCGGTGTTGGGCAGCGCCACCATCGTGGTGACCCCGCCGGCCGCCGCCGCCTGCCCGCCACTCGCGATCGACTCCATGTGCTCGGCGCCGGGCTCGCGCAGCTGCACCCGCATGTCGACGAGCCCGGGCGCGAGGCACAGCCCCGCGAGATCGATTATTTCCACCTCGGCGCCGAGGCTCTCGCCAAGCTGTCCGCCGAGCGCCGCGATCCGGTCGCCCTCGACCAGGAGATCGCCCGGCGCGTCGAGCCCGCTCGCCGGATCGAGGAGGCGGGCGTTGCGGTAAAGGCGGCGCGCGGCGGTCACGGGATCATCGTCACTGGATCGGCGGGTTGTTGCCGAAATCGCCGGCGAGGATTTCGAGGCAGGCCATGCGCACCGCGACCCCCATCTCGACCTGCTGGCGGATGAGGCTCCTGTCGATGTCGTCGGCGATTTCGCTGCCGATCTCGACGCCGCGGTTCATCGGCCCCGGATGCATGATCAGCGCATCGGGCTTGGCCAGCTTCAATTTGTCGTAATCGAGCCCGAAAAAATGAAAATATTCGCGGGTCGACGGCACGAAGGAGCCGTGCATCCGCTCCACTTGCAGCCGCAGCATCATGATGATGTCGACATCCCGGAGGCCGGCTTCCATGTCGTGAAAGACCTCGACCCCGAGGCGCTCGATGGCGGCCGGCAAGAGGGTGCGCGGCGCCACCACCCGGACCCGCGCGCCCATCACGTTGAGGAGCGCGATGTTGGAGCGCGCCACCCGGCTGTGCAGGACGTCGCCGCAGATCGCCACGGTGAGCCCCTCGAGCCGACCCTTGCGGCGCCGGATCGTCAGCGCGTCGAGCAGCGCCTGGGTCGGGTGCTCGTGGCTGCCGTCGCCGGCGTTGATGACCGCGCAATCGACCTTTTCCGACAACAGCTGCACCGCGCCCGATTCGGGATGGCGCACAACGAGCACGTCGGGGTGCATTGCGTTCAACGTCATCGCCGTGTCGATCAGGGTCTCGCCCTTGCGCATCGCGCTGACCGCGACCGCCATGTTGATGACGTCGGCGCCAAGCCGCTTCCCGGCGACCTCGAACGAGGTGCGGGTGCGGGTCGAATTCTCGAAAAAACAGTTGATCAAGGTGCGGCCGCGCAGCCGCGTGGTCTTCTTGTCGGCCTGCCGGCTCAGCTCGACATACCCGTCGGCGAGATCGAGGACATGCTCGATATCCTCCCGGCTCAGCCCCTCGATGCCAAGCAGATGCCGATGCCCGAAAGAATATTCCTGCATGAGGGCGGGACTATAGGGAGACGGCGGAGGGGCAGCAAGCGCGGCCATTCCCCACCGATCTGTCATCCCGGCGAAGGCCGGGACCCATGCCGATGCAAGCACCTTAATAGTGGTGTTGGCTCGCTCGGTCGTGCAGAATCGCCACGCCCTGAGTGCCGGAAAGATGGATCCCGGCTTTCGCCGGGATGACAAGCCGGGTGGTTCAAACCGCCTCCACCGGCTTCACCGCCTTCAACCGGGGCAGGACTTCGTTGGCGAAGAGGCGGATGCCTTTCTCCGATTCGGGGTGCGACATGAAGCCGGAGCGGCCGATCATGCTGAGGTGGCCGAAGCCGCCGACCTTGTCGTGGAACTCCATGATCTGGCGGTAGACGCTGTCGGGGTTGCCGACAAAGAGAATGCCCATCGCCATCGCCTCCTCGGCATTGAGTGACATGAGGCGCCGGGCGTTCTGCCCGGCCGAGGGGGCGACGCCCTTCTCGGCGTTCGTCAGGCTGGGGGTGAGGGTGGGCGCGGCCGCCGCAGGCGCCGGGCTGTTGCGATAGATCTGCGGCGCGGCTTCGGGCGGCGCGGTGCCCGGCATGAAGCGCGAATGCTGCGGCGCCGATTTCAAACTGGTGTTGAGAAACCATAAGAGCTTCTCGCCGACCCGGCGGCCTTCCTCCTCGGTGTCGCCGACATAGACAAAGGCGGCGTACGCGAAATTGTCGGTGGTCACCGGCGACAGCCCGGCCAGGGTACGCGCCTGGCGGTGCGCGGCATAGGCGCGGCGCGTGCCCTCGACCCCGCGCAGCACCAGCACATGCCGCATGCCGCGTCTTCCGGCCTCGGCGGCGCTCTTCGGGTCGCCGGTCGCCGCCCACATCGGCGGATGCGGCGTTTGATAGGGCCGCGGCCAGATGTTGACGTGGCGGTGGGTGAAGTGCTTGCCCTCCCAGCTGAACGGGCCGTCATGCGAGGAGAGGGCCTTCCCGATCAGGTCGATCGCCTCCCAATAGCGCTCCTCGTTGCCTACCGGGTTGGCGTTGGCGGACGGCATCTCGGTGCCGCCCGATTTGACAAAGCCGATGTCGAGCCGGCCGCGCGAAATGACGTCGGCCGTCGCATATTCCTCGGCGATCCGCACCGGGTCCTCGCGCAGCGACACGAGCGTCCCGAGCGAGAGGATGCGCACCTTCCTCGTCTGGCGCGCCAGGATGCCGACCAGCATCGGGTTGGCGCCCAGCAAGGAATTGATTCCGGCATGGTGCTCGATCGCGAGCACGTTCATGCCGAGATCGTCGCACAACAGGAACTCGTCGATGACCTCCTCGAACAGGTCGGCGGCGATCCCGGGGTCGCAATAGCGGTTGGGCAGGCTGCCGCGCACCGATTGGGCCGCCGCCAGCACCTCGCGCGGGACAAACGGGTAGGGGATCTCGCACTGCCACCACGCATCCATCGCCCGCGCCTCTGCTCAATCGGGGCAGGAATTATGCGGGCACCGGGGCGGATAAGTCGAGGCGGGTTGCGTACTTCCGTGACACGGCTTACGTATATCGCGCTGGGATATCCCCGGAGGGGACCATGGTTGCCCGTTCGAAGGTGTTCACGACCAATCGCAGCCAGGCGGTGCGTCTGCCGAAGGCGGTGGCGTTCCCCGAGGGAGTCCGCGAGGTCGAGATCATAATGGTTGGCGACAGTCGCATCATCACCCCGGTCGGCCGGAGGTGGAGCGACTTCTTTCTCCACGGCCCGCGCGTATCCGACGACTTCATGACCGAGCGCGACGATCCTCCGCCGGAGGAGCGCGAGCCGCTGTGATGCTGCGCTACATGCTCGACACCGATATCTGCATCTATGTCATCAAAGATCGCCCGTCCGGCCTGCGTCAGCGGTTCGACGAATTGGAAGACCAACTCGGCATTTCCACGATCACGCTCGGAGAACTGCTCTACGGCGCAGAAAACTCGGGGCGGCGCACGCATAACCTCCACACGGTCGAGGAATTCGCCGGTCGGCTCGACGTATTGCCGTTTTCCGCGAATGCCGCGGCACATTACGGGCAAATCCGCGCAGCGTTGAGGCGGGTGGGCCGGCCTGCCGGCGTGCACGACATGCTGATCGGCGCTCATGCCCGCAGTGAAGGTTTGGTACTGGTCACCAATAATGTGCGCGAGTTCGAGCGGATGCCCGGCTTGCAGGTCGAGAACTGGACGCCTTAATCCGCCAGCCGCCACCTTAGCGTCTCGCCGGCGCGGAACGGGGCGACGGCATTGCCGCCCTCTCCGATCCGCTCCGGCACCGTCCAGGACTCGCGGCGCAAGGTCATCCGGCGCTCGTTGACCGGCAGGCGGTAGAATTTGGGGCCGTTCAGCGAGGCGAAGGCCTCGATGCGGTCGAGCGCGGCTTCCTCCTCGAATACCTCGGCATAGATCTCCAGCGCGGCCGGTGCGGTGAAGATGCCGGCGCAGCCACAGGCGGTCTCCTTGGTCGGGATCGCATGCGGAGCGCTGTCGGTTCCGAGGAAAAACGCCGGGCTGCCTGAGGTCGCGGCGCGGCGCAGCGCAAGGCGATGCTTCTCGCGCTTGGCGATCGGCAGACAGTAGAGGTGCGGCCGGATGCCGCCGCGGAAAATATCGTTGCGGTTGATGACGAGATGATGCGCGGTGATCGTCGCCGCCAGATTGGGCCCGCCGGCGCCGACATAGGCAACCGCCTCCTCGGTCGTGACGTGTTCGAGGACGATGCGCAATTCGGGGAGGCGCCGGCGTAAGGGATCGAGCACCCGCTCGATGAACACCGCCTCGCGGTCGAACACATCGACCTCCGGGTCGGTGACCTCGCCGTGGATCAACAGCGGCATCCCGAGCCCGGCCATAGTTTCCAAGACCGGCATAACGCGGTCGATGTCGGTGACCCCGTGCGCCGAATGGGTCGTCGCGTGCGCCGGGTAGAGCTTGACCGCGGTGAAGACGCCCTCCGCATGCCCGCGCGCGACCTCGGCCGGGTCGGTCGTGTCGGTCAGGTAGCAGGTCATCAGCGGGGTGAACTCCACTCCCGCCGGCAGCGCCGCGACGATGCGCTCGCGATATGCCCGCGCCGCCGCGACATCGCTGACCGGCGGCACCAGGTTCGGCATGACGACCGCGCGGGCGAACTGCCGCGCGGTCGAGGGCAGCACCGCACACAGCATCGCCCCGTCTCGGAAATGCACGTGCCAGTCGTCGGGCCGGCGGATGGTGATCGTATCGGGGGCTCCTGCCATCGCTGTCACCTGCCTAGTTCCGGCATCTTTGAAGCATTTGCGGCGCGGCGCCGGTCAGGACGATGCGGTCGGCGCCGAGTTTCTCGATCGTCTGCTCGAACCTGTTCGTCGTCGGGCTCGGCAGCGCGCCGCCGTCGCGCTCGCCGCCGATGATTTGTAGTACGAGCTTGAGCCTGCTGCCGCCCAACGGTAATGCGTCCATCACCGCCGAACGGATCGTCATTCTGACGTCCCCGTCGGCGCTGATCGTCGTGTATGTCGGCTGACTACCCGATTGGCCGAAGATGATCCGGAAGCCCGGCCGCGTTGCGGTCACGTCGGTGGCGCAGTCGCTCGCCCATGTCCCCAACAGGCCGAAGCGCTCGATCATCGTCAGGGCGCTGTCGGCCGCCCCGACGGTCGGGCCGAGCGCGAACGCCGCGAGGACGGCCAGCCACAAGATTTTCCGCACATCCCCTCCGCCATTTCCCATATCAGGATAGAGCGCAAGGCAGCGGCTTGCTATCGTCGCCGGCGCAATCTGATGGAGAGCGGCAATGACCGGGTGCATCGTCGGGTGGGCGCATACCAGGTTCGGCAAGCATGACGGGCGCGACGTCGAATCGCTGATCGTCGAGGTGGCGCAGGGGGCGCTCGCCGATGCCGGGGTGGCTGCGGCGGACATCGACCAGGTCTTTCTCGGCACGATGAACGGCGGCTTTGTGAAGCAGGAGTTTCCCGCCTCGCTGGTGTTCCAGGCCGACCCGGGGTTCCGCTTTAAGCCGGCGACCCGGGTCGAGAACGCCTGCGCCACCGGCTCGGCGGCGATCCACATGGGGCTCAACACGATCGCCGCCGGGAAGGCCCGCCTCGTCCTCGTCGTCGGGGTCGAGAAGATGACCGAGGTCGGCGGCGCCGAGGTCAATGATCTCCTGCTGCGCGCCTCCTACCGCAAGGAGGAGGACCAGATCGAGGGCGGCTTTGCCGGGATTTTCGGCCAGATCGCGCAGAAATACTTCCAGCGCTACGGCGACCAGTCGGACGCGCTGGCGCGGATCGCCGCGAAGAACCACAAGAACGGCGTCGCCAACCCCCTGGCCCAGATGCGCCGCGATCTGGGCTATGAGTTCTGCCGGACCGTCTCCGACAAGAACCCGCTGGTCGCCGGCCCCTTGAAGCGCACCGACTGCTCGCTTGTGTCCGACGGGGCGGCGGCGGTGGTGCTGGCCGATACCCAGACCGCGCTGTCGATGAAAAAGGCGGTGGCGTTCCGCGCCGCCGAGCAGGTCAACGATTTCCTGCCGATGAGCCGGCGCGATATTCTTGCCTTTGAAGGCCCGGCGCTGGCCTGGAAACGGGCGCTCGGTGCCGCAAGGCTCAGCCTTGACGACCTCGACCTCGTCGAGACCCACGATTGCTTCACGATCGCCGAACTCATTGAATACGAGGCGATGGGCCTCACCCCCAAAGGCGAGGGCGCGCGCGCGATCCTCGAAGGCTGGACCGAGAAGGACGGGAAATTACCGGTCAATCCGTCGGGCGGGCTCAAGTCAAAGGGCCACCCGGTCGGCGCGACCGGCGTCTCGATGCATGTGCTGGCCTCGATGCAGCTGATCGGCGAGGCCGGCGACATGCAGATCCCGGGCGCCAGGCTCGCCGGGATTCTCAATATGGGCGGCGCCGCGGTAGCCAATTTCGTCAGCATCCTCGAACCGCTGCGCAGCTGACCCGGCGCCCGGCATCGGTAAACTCCGCGTTCTCGCCAAATTCGTCTCAACTTCGCGGGATAAAACCGGACACACGGGGATCAATCAGCGCCTCCCGGCGTTTGTGGCAGCGGCCGGCTGGGGGGCGAGGAATGGGTAGGCTCGGAGTAGACACCCGCAGTATCGCAGCGGTGCGGCGGCGGGGGCAGATCATCCAGCGGATACTGGTCGACGGCTGGAGCCCGGCCGAAGCCGCCGCTTTCCTTGGCGTCGAGGAGCGGCAAGTGGTTCAGTGGGTCGCCGCCTACCGCCGGGACGGCATGGCGAGCCTGCGCGGCGAGGCCGCATCGGGGCGCGCGCCGCGCCGCTGGGTGCGCCGGCTGCGCGCGATGATGGCGCGAATCTTCAGGCTGCGCGGCCGGAAGCCTGCTCCCTGCGTCGAGCTGCGGCGCGGGGATGAGAGAAGCGCTCGGCGCTGAACCACCCGCCCGGCCCCTCTGGAACTGAAAACGCAACTGCGCCATAGTGTTGCCCGGCCGGCCGCCCTCTGTCCCGGCGAGGGCGCTGCGCGGATGGGGGGATATGGGGGACATCATGATCGCCCGGCGGGCGCTGTTGGCGCTTGCCGCCGGCATTGTCGCGAGCGCCGGGGCGGATTGCCTCTGGCCGATCCGCCCGGCCATGGCCCTGCAGTCCACGGGCTCGTCCCGTGCGGCTCACCGGCCGGGTGAAAAGGGGCCGCTCCATTCTCATAAGCCGCCGCACCCCCGAAAGCGGCCCCGCGTGATCGCAGTCGATCCCGGTCACGGCGGGATCGATCCCGGGGCGATCAGCCCGCACCGGATCTATGAAAAGGACATAACCCTCCCGGCCGCGCGCGAACTGGCGCGCCAGCTCGATGCGACCGGCCGCTATCGCCCCGTGCTGACCCGGCGCGGCGATGTTTTCGTGCCGTTGCGCCGGCGCGTCGCGCGGGCGCGGGCGGACCGGGCCGACCTGTTTTTGTCGATCCACGCCGATGCGTTGCCTGACAGCGCGATCCACGGATTGTCGGTCTACACCTTGTCGAACGAGGCCTCCGACCGCGCCACCGCGGCGCTCGCCATTCGCGAGAACAGGGATGATTTCATCGCCGGGGTTCGCCTGTCGCATCAGCCTCGCGAGATCGGCGCGATCCTTTTCGACCTGGCCCGCCGCCAGACCAATAATCTGTCGCTGACCCTGGCGCACGCCATCGTCGCGGAGCTCGGCCGCGCCGTGCCGCTCCTCGAAAAGCCGCATCGCGAGGCAGGGTTTGCCGTGCTGAGCGCACCCGACCTGCCCTCGGCGCTGGTCGAGCTCGGCTGCCTGTCCAACCCCGAGGAGGAACGGTTATTGCGCCAACGCGGCTATCAGCAGCTGCTCGCGCGCGGGCTGACGCAGGCAATCGACGATTATTTCGCCGCCCGGGTCACCACCTGATCCTCGGTTGGGCCGATTGCGCCGGGCGCGCAGGTCGGCCTAGTGTCGTCTCAGACATGCTATTTAAAGATGGAGAATACCGATGAGTCTGGTTGAACCGACGCGCCAGCGCAGCGCCGCCGATGCGGCCCGGTGGCAGGCGCGGGTCGATCTTGCCGCCGCGCACCGCCTTGCGGTCACCCACGGGTTCAGCGAAGGCATCTTCAACCATTTTACATCAGCGGTGCCCGGGACCGACGATCGCTACTACCAGATCCCGTTCGGGCTGCACTGGTCGGAGGTCACCGCGAGCGCGCTGATGGAGGTCGGCTATGACGGCTCGGTGCTGCGCGGGGAGGGTGAGGTCGAGGCCTCGGCCTTCTGCATCCACGCGCCGATCCATCGCTTGATCCCGAGGCACGCCTGCGTCCTGCACACCCACATGCCTTTTGCCAGCGCGCTCGCCCGTCTCGAAGACCCGCGCCTCCTCGCGCTCGGCCAGACCGAGATCGGCTTTCTCGACATCGTCGCCTATGACGAGGAATACGCGGGGATCGCCTTCGATCCGGCCGAGGGCGAGCGGCTGGCGCGGGTGCTGGGCCCCGATCGCGCGGTGCTGGTGATGGCCAATCACGGCGTCATCGTCTGCGGCGAGACGGTCGCGGAAGCTTATGACCGCCTCTATTACTTCGAGCGCGCCTGCCAGGTGCAGCTCTATGCGATGTGGACCGGGCGGCCGCTGAAGGAGGTGCCGCCGTCGATCGTGGAGCGCACCTTGCGGCAATACGCCGACTCGCCGGTTTATGGCGGGAAATCGGCCGCCGAGCACCATTTCGCCGCGCTGAAGCGTCTCCTCGACCGCACCGAGCCGGATTACGCGGATTGATACCTTCGCCGGGATGACATCTTGGGTGGGGGCCAAAATGACAATCCGTAAGTTGCTGCTCACCGCCGCCTGCCTGCTGATCGCAGCACTCCTCGCCGGGGGCGCTTCGGCGCAGACCCTGCGCATCGGGCTCGGCGACGACCCGGATTTGCTCGACCCGGCGCTATCACGCCTTTTTTCGGGCGCTAACGTTATTGTCCCGATGTGCGACAGGCTGATTGACATCTCGCCCGAACTCGATCTCGTACCGCAACTCCCCACCGAATGGCAGTGGACCGACGCCAACAAGGGCCTGGTCATCAAATTGCGGCAGGGGGTCAAGTTTCAAGACGGCGAGAAACTCGACGCCGCTGCGGTCAAGTTCAACATCGAGCGCTATCAGACGCTGCCAGGCTCCAACCGCAAGGCCGAGATCAGCGCGATCAGCGAGGTTCAGATCGTCGACGATCACACGGTGAAGCTCGTGCTCTCGGCGCCGTTCGCGCCGCTCTTGAGCCAGCTGGCGAACTGGGCCGGCATGATGGTGTCGCCCAAGGCGGCCCGGGAGGCAGGGGAGAATTTCGCCGCCCATCCGGTTTGCGCCGGTCCGTTCAAATTCGGCCAGCGGGTCGCGCAGGACCGCCGCATCGTGCTCGAACGTTTCGCGGATTACTGGAACAAGGATGCGATCCACTTCGACCGGATCATTTTTCTGCCGATGCCGGATTCGACCGTGCGGCTCGCCAATGTGCGGTCGGGCGGGCTCGACCTGACTTTCATGGCCGCCACCGATCTCGTCGAGGCCAGGATGGACCGCCGGCTTAAGCTGGCCGGCAGCCCCGGGCTCGGCTATCAGGGGATCTACATCAATCTCAACAACGGGCCGCGCGCGAAGAACCCGCTCGGACAGGATGCCCGGGTGCGCGAGGCGCTCGAATTGTCGATCGACCGTGTCGCCTTGAACGATGTTGTTTTTGACGGCGTGCACGAACCGGGCAACCAATGGGTGGCCCCGGGCAATCCCTATTACGTCAAGTCATTGCCGATCCCGGGCCGCGATCTCGCCAGGGCGAAGCAATTGCTGGCCGAGGCGAACGTGACCAACCCGAGCATAAATTTTCTGGCGCTGGCTTCTCCAGTGCCTCTGCAGGCGGCGCAGGTGATCCAGGCGATGGCACGCGAGGCCGGGTTCGCCATCAAGATCCAGGCAACCGAGATGGCCGCGTACATCGACCTCCAGGTCAAGGGCGAGTTCGAGGCTATGTTGTGGGGCTGGAGCGGCAAAATCGACCCCCACGGCAATATCTACAATCTTTTGTCGTGCACAGCGCCCCGAGCTTATAACTTCGTGGGGTACTGCAACCCTGACGTCAACCGCGAACTCGATGCGGCGCGCCTGGTCGAAGCGCCGGCCGAGCGGCTCCAGCATTACGCCAAGGTCGCCGAACATGTCCTCGCCGACCGGCCGATCATCTACCTGTGGCACGGCAAATTCCTCTACGCGATGAACCCCAAGCTCACCGGGTTCACGCCTTACCCGGATGGGGTTATTCGGTTCCAAGGGATGCGGATGCAGTAGCCGTCGGGCCCAATTTAGGAGGCGGAGATGAGTCAGCCTAAGGCGCTGCTGGCGGCGTTTCTGCTGGTCGCGTCGCTTGTCGCCGGGGGCGCTTCGGCGCAGACGCTGCGCATCGGGCTGGCCGAGGACCCGGATGTGCTCGACCCGACCTTGGCGCGCACCTTTGTCGGGCGCATCGTCTTCGCCTCGTTGTGCGACAAGCTGGTCGATATCTCGCCCGAACTCGACATCGTGCCCCAACTCGCCACCGAATGGCAGTGGACCGACGCCAACCGGGCCCTCGTCATGAAGCTGCGCCCCGGCGTCAAATTCCACGACGGCGAGCCGTTCGACGCCGCCGCGGTCAAGTTCAGCATCGAGCGCCACCTGAACCTGCCGGGCTCCACCCGAAAAGCCGAGATCAGCGCGGTCAATGAGGTCCAGGTCGTCGACGACCACACGGTCAAGTTCGTGCTGTCGGCGCCGTTCGCGCCGCTCTTGGCGCAATTGAGCGACCGCGCCGGGATGATGGTGTCGCCCAAGGCGGCCAAGTTGGGCGCCGAGTTCGGCAACCACCCGGTCTGCGCCGGGCCCTATAAATTCGTCGAGCGGGTGGCGCAGGACCGCATCGTGTTCGAGCGCTTCGCCGATTACTGGAACAAGGATGCGGTGCATTTCGACCGCATCACCTTTCTGCCGATCACCGATTCGACGGTGCGGTTGGCCAATCTGCAATCGGGCGGGCTCGATCTGATCGAGCGCGTCGCCGCCACCGATCTCGACCAGGCGCGCCAGGACCCGCGCATCAAGACAGCCGACATCACCGGGCTCGGCTATACCGGGCTGACGATCAACCTTAACAACGGCCCCCGCGCTAAAACCCCGCTCGGCCAGGATGCGCGGGTACGCGAGGCGCTCGAGTTGTCGATCGACCGGGCCGCATTGAACCAGGTCGTCTTCAACGGCATGTTCCAGCCGGGCAACCAGTGGGTCCCGCCGAACAACCCCTATTATGTCAAGGGGATGCCCATCCCGGCCCGCGACGTCGCCAAGGCAAAAGCGCTGCTGGCCGCCGCCGGAGCGCCGAACCCGACCGTCAACCTGATGGTGTCGACCGAGCCCGAGCCGTTGCGCGCCGCGCAGGTCATCCAGGCGATGGCCGGCGAGGCGGGCTTTACCATCAACATCCAGGCGACCGAGTTCACGTCATCGTTGCAACTCGCCACGAACGGCGAGTTCGAGGCCTATCTGATCGGCTGGAGCGGGCGCACCGACCCCGACGGGAACCTCTATAATTTTGTCGCGTGCAAGGCGCCGCCGGCGCTGAACTCGCCGCACTATTGCAACGCCGCAGTCGATGCCGAGCTCGATGCCGCGCGCACCGCCGCGACGCCCGCCGAGCGGCTCCAACATTACGCCAAGGTCGCCGAGCACACCCTCGCCGACCGGCCGCTGATCTATCTGTGGCACGCGAAATGGCTCTACGCGATGAATAAGAAACTCGCCGGCTTCACCCCCTACCCCGACGGCCTCATCCGCCCGCAGGGGATCAGGATGGAGTAGATCAGCAGCCGATAACCTCGATATGGCCGGCATCGGAATAGGTCGTTAACTCACCGTTCCGGGTGATGACCGAATAACCGAATGCCCGTGCCGTGGAGGCAATGATGCGATCGGCCGGGTCACGTGGCGGCGAACCCGGTAGGAGGTTGGACGTAATCAGTACGCTGGGCGGCATAGGCGCGAGCCGTACACCCGGCCACTCCAAAAGAGCGTCGAACCATGCCTCCGGCTCCAGGGTCAGCCGGATCCGGCCGCGCGTCATTAGCATACTGATTTCCTAGGCGGAAATCGGCGAAACAAAGACGCCCAAATTGTGCGTTTGTGCGGTTGAAATCGCTGCCCGGCTCTGAGGGGTCATGATGTCCCCGTTCATCAGCCAAATTGCCGCGCAGGTGTCGAGGAGCACCGGGCGGGGTAAGTTCAGGTCTCGGCCTCCCAGCGTTCCCCGGTGGGCTGGGTGAGATCGGTCCCAGGCGCTATTCTGACGCTCCCGCGCATGGCCCCCCACAGCTCAGTAGGCGTGTGCTCGATTGGCACGATTGCCGCCACTGGACGATTGTGCTTCATCAACACGACTCGACGCGTCTTGCCCCGCGCGACATCATCGATGAGCGCTAGGCATTGCGCCTTGAACGCGGTAACGCCAATAGTTGTTTCTTCGGTCGGATCTGCTGCCATCGGCCAAGTCCCTTATTGTGGCCCATAATAAGCAGACCAGTTTGCCTCGGCAAGAGGTAATGGCCTGGTGTCGATGACCTCCTTCCTGCTCCGCCGCCTCGCGCTCGTCGTGCCGACGTTGTTTTTCGTGTCGGTGCTGATCTTCGGGCTGCAGCAATTGTTGCCGGGCGATCCGGCGCTGGCGCTGGCCGGCGAGGAGCGCGACCCCGCGGTCATCGCGTTCCTGCGCGAGAAGTATCATCTCGACGAGCCGTTGCCGGTGCGCTACGCGCTGTGGGTCGAGGGGGTCATGCGGGGCGATCTCGGCGAGTCGATCCGCATCAAGCGCCCGGTGCTCGATCTCGTCCTCGAAAAACTGCCGGTGACCGGCGAACTGGCGCTGTTCGCGATGCTGTTCGCGATAGTGATCGGGGTGCCGGCCGGCATCCTCGCGGCGGTAAAAAACAACACCGCGATCGATTACGGGGCGACGATGGCGGCCTTGTGGGGCCTCTCGATCCCCAATTTCTGGCTCGGCATACTCCTTATCCTGTTGTTTTCGGTCGAGCTCGGCTGGCTGCCTGCCTCGGGCTTCGTCAGCCCCGCAGAAAGCCTCAGGCAAAACCTGCTGACGCTCCTCATGCCGGCCTTCGTGCTCGGCAATGCATTGGCCGCGGCGCTGATGCGGCACACGAGGAGCGGGATGCTGCAGGTGCTGTCGGCCGATTATGTGCGCACCGCGCGCGCCAAGGGTCTCACCGAGCGCCGCGTCGTGTTGCGCCACGCGCTGCGCAACGCGCTGGTGCCGGTCATCACGCTGGGCGCGCTCGAATTCGGCGGCCTCATGTCGGGCGCGGTCTTGACCGAGCAGGTGTTCACGATCCCCGGCTTTGGCAAGCTGATCGTCGATGCGGTGTTCAACCGCGATTACGCCGTCGTGCAGGGCGTCGTCCTCGTTACCGCGCTCGCCTACATCGTCATGAACCTCCTGGCCGATGTGGCTTATGTCCTGGTCAATCCGAGGCTGCGCGGGTGACCGCCGAGAGCCTCGCCGCCGCCGCTGCCCCCGAAGCCGATATCAGCGACCGGCCGTGGCGCCGGGCGTTGCGGCGGCTGCTGCGGCGGCGCGCGGGGGTGGCGGGGTTCGCGGTCGTCGCCCTCTTCGTCGCGCTGGCGTGTCTGGCGCCGCTCGTTTCGCCCTACGACCCGCTCGCCACCGATTGGCTGCAGGTGCGCAAAGCCCCCTCGGCAGCCCACTGGTTCGGCACCGACGAGATCGGCCGCGACGTCCTCGCCCGGATCATCTGGGGGAGCCGCGCCTCGCTCCTCGCCGGGCTTGTCTCGGTGTCGCTCGCGCTGGCGATCGGGGTGCCGCTCGGTCTGGTTTCGGGGTATGTCGGCGGCATCCTCGACGGCACGCTGATGCGCCTCATCGATGCGATGCTGGCAATCCCGTTCCTGATCCTGGCGATCGCGCTCGCCGCCTTCCTCGGCCCCAATCTGACCAACGCGATGATCGCGATCGGCGTCTCGCAGATGCCGATCTTTGCGCGGCTGACCCGGGGCCTGGTCCTCGGCGTCAAGCATGAGGACTACGTCGAGGCGGCGCGCGCCCTGGGCAATCCGCACCGGCGCATCGTTTGGCGGCACATCCTGCCCAACATCGTGCCCCCGCTCCTCGTACAGGCGACTCTCGCCGCCGCCACCGCGATCATCGCCGAGGCGAGCCTCAGCTTTCTCGGGCTCGGCCAACAGCCGCCCAACCCGAGTTGGGGCAGCATGCTCAACACCGCGAAGAACTTCGTCTCGCAGGCGCCGTGGATGTCGGTGTGGCCGGGGTTGGCGATCTTCAGCCTGGTCCTGTCCTTGAACCTGTTCGGGGACGCGCTGCGCGATGCGCTCGACCCGCGCCGCGGGTGAACGCAAGAGCCAGCCCGAGGATGCATCGGCGGGATAACAATGCTATATGCTGTGACATGATCCGCGCAGTCGAACCGACCCGATGACCGCCGTTCCGTTCGATACCCTGAAGCTCGCGCGCCAGCTGCGCGACAAGGCCGGGTTCACGCCCGAGCACGCCAAAGCTGCGGCCGAAGCTCTTGCCGAGGCGGTCGGCGGTGCCGACCTTGCCACGAAGGCGGATTTGCGCGACCTCGAGCAACGGCTAACCATCCGCTTCGGTGGCATGCTCATCGTAGAGGTCGGCGTCATCCTGGCAGCGCTGCGCTACTTTCCACCCCATCCCTGATCCGGCAACGGTATGGCGGCACGTGTCGGTGGGCACGCAAATAGAGATCATCGCCGGGGCGCGCGTCAGGGCGGCCACGATCGCGTTCCCAGGGTGTTGACCGGGCATTGCAATGACCGCACCGTTAATCGGCGCAGGCGAGCTTCTTACGCTGCAAACCCGCTTGGCGGCAGGAAGGTGAAGAGATGGCCAATCCTCTGAGGACGCTTCAGGAATACGGGCAATCGGTATGGCTCGACTTTGTCAGCCGTGACCTCTTGAAGTCGGGCGAGCTCGACCGGCTGATCGCCGAGGATGGCCTCAGGGGGGTCACCTCGAACCCGTCGATCTTCGAGAAGGCGATCGGGCACGGCGACGATTACGACGAGCTGATCGCCGCTGCCGAGGCGGCGGCCGATAAGGATCCGGGCGCCCTGTTCGAGGGTCTGGCGATCCACGATATCCAGGACGGCGCCGACGCGCTCAGCCCGGTTTATCAGCAGACCCAGGGCCGCGACGGCTACATCTCGATCGAGGTCTCGCCCTATCTGGCGATGCAGACCGAGGAGACGATCGAGGAGGCGCGCCGGCTGTGGCGCAATATTGGCCGGCACAACCTGATGGTGAAGGTCCCCGCCACCGGGCCCGGACTGCCGGCGATCCGCACGCTGATCGGCGAGGGCATCAACGTCAACATCACCCTCCTGTTCTCGCAGAAGGTCTATGCCGAGGTCGCCGACGCCTATATCTCGGGGCTTGAGGATCTCGTCGCAAAGGGTGGCGACCCGCACAAGGTGGCGAGCGTCGCGAGCTTTTTCGTCAGCCGCATCGATACGCTCGTCGACGAGGCGCTCGACGCGCGGATCGCCGCGACCACCGACACCGCCGCGAAAGAGCGTCTCCTGGCATTGAAGGGCAAGGTGGCGATCGCCAACGCCAAGCTCGCCTATCGGCTGTACCAGCAGGTTTTCGGCGACGAGCGCTGGCAGCGCCTCGCGCAAAGCGGCGCGCAGACGCAACGCCTGTTGTGGGCCAGCACCGGAACCAAGAACAAGGCCTATAGCGACGTCCTCTACGTCGAGGAGCTGATCGGTCAGAACACCGTCAACACGATCCCGCCGGCGACGATGGACGCCTTTCGCGAGCACGGCAGGTTGCGCCCGAGCCTCGAGGAGGATGTCGCCGGGGCCGAGGCGGTCATGAAGGCGCTGGCCGGCGCCGGTGTTTCGATCGACGCGATCACCGCGCGGCTCGTCGAGGACGGGGTGCGCCTCTTTGCCGACGCCGCCGACCAGCTTTACGCCGCGGTGCAGAAAAAGCGCCGCACGGTGCTCGGCAAGAAGCTCAACGCGATGAGCTACAAGCTGCCAAAGGAACTGGAGGACGCGGTCGGGGCGGCGCTCGATGATTGGCGTGAGCACGGCAAGGTCCGCCGGCTTTGGGCGGGCGATGCAGCGTTATGGACCGAGACCGACGAGGAAAAATGGCTCGGCTGGCTGACGATCGTCGACCGGCAGCTGAAGGCGGCCGGGCATCTCAAGGCGTTTGCCGCCGAGGTCAAGCAGGTCGGGTTTACCGACATCCTGCTCCTTGGCATGGGTGGATCGAGCCTTGGCCCCGAGGTGCTGGCGCACAGCTTCGCCGGCCGGCCGGGTTTCCCCCGCCTGCAGGTCGTCGACTCGACCGACCCGGCCCAGCTGCGGCGGATCGAAGGCTCGGTCGACCTGAAGCGCACGCTGTTCATCGTCTCAAGTAAATCGGGGAGCACGCTCGAACCCAACATCTTGAAGCAATATTTCTACGACCGCGCGACCGCGGCGCTGGGCGAGGCGGCGGCGGCAAAACACTTCATTGCGATCACCGACCCCGGTTCCGCGGTCGAGAAAATCGCGCGCGCGCAAGGGTTCCGCCGCGTCTTCCACGGCGAGCCGACGATCGGCGGGCGCTATTCGGTGCTGTCGGATTTCGGCATGGTGCCGGCGGCGGCGATCGGCATCGACACATCAGCCTTTCTCGAACGGGCCGCCGAGATGGTGCGCTCCTGCACCGCGAGCGCGCCGCCGATCGAGAACCCGGGCATCATCCTCGGCGCGATCATGGGCGCCGCGGCGCAAATGGGCCGCGACAAGCTGACCATCATCGCCTCCCCCGGAATTGCCTCGCTCGGCGCCTGGCTTGAGCAGCTCCTCGCCGAATCAACGGGGAAACTCGGCCGCGGCATCGTGCCGCTCGATGCCGAGCCATTGGGTGCGCCGGCGGTCTATGGCGCCGACCGCCTGTTCGCCTATCTGCGGCTCACCTCCGATCCGGACGGCGAGGAGGAGGCGCAAGTCGCCGCGCTCGAAGCCGCCGGACAGCCTGTGGTGCGCATCACCCTCGCCGATGCGATGCAGATCGGCCAGGAATTCTTCCGCTGGGAGATGGCGACCGCGGTCGCCGGTGCGATGCTGAGGATCAACCCGTTCGATCAGCCCGATGTCGAGGCGCAGAAGGTCAAGACGCGCGAATTGACCACGGCTTACGAGAAATCGGGCGCGCTGCCGCCGGAAACGCCGTTTTTCGCCGCCGACGGGATTGCCCTCTTTGCCGATCCCGCGAACGCGGCGGCGCTCGGACCGGTGACGAGCCTTACGGGCGCGCTCAAGGCCCATCTCGGCCGGGCCGGCGCCGGCGACTACGTGGCGCTCCTTGCCTATATCGACCGCAACCCGGCGCATACCGAGGCGTTGACCCGCATCCGCCGGATCATCCGCGACCGGCTGCGGACCGCGACCTGCCTCGGCTTCGGGCCGCGCTTTCTGCATTCGATCGGGCAGGTCTATAAGGGTGGTCCCAACAGCGGCGTCGTCCTGCAGATCACCTGCGAAGATGCCGCCGATCTTGCGGTGCCGGGCCAGGCCTACAGCTTTGGAATAGTCAAGGCGGCGCAGGCGCGCGGCGATTTCGACGTCCTGGCCGAACGCGGCCGGCGGCTGTTGCGCGTGCATCTGCCGGCCGATCTCGATGCCGGGTTGATGGCGCTCGGCCGCGCCATAGAGCAAGCGCTGTCGTAGCGGGCGGCCACCGCGGCATTCCAACAGGGGAAGCACAATGCAGCTCGGGATGATCGGCCTTGGACGGATGGGCGGCAACATCGTGCGACGGCTGATGCTCGCCGGGCATAGCTGCGTCGTCTATGACAAGAGCGCCGATGCGGTCAGCGGTCTGGCGCGTGAAGGGGCGGCGCCGAGCCGCGATCTTGCCGATTTCGTGGCCCAACTCGAAAAGCCCCGCGCGGTCTGGGTCATGCTCCCGGCGGGTGCGATCACCCATGGCACGATCGTCGAGTTGTCGGGGCTGCTCGACCCGGGCGATATCCTGATCGACGGCGGCAACTCCAATTTCCAGGACGATGTGCGCCACGCGGAGATGCTGAACGGGAAGCGCATCCGCTATCTCGATGTCGGCACCAGCGGCGGCGTGTGGGGGCTGGAGCGCGGCTATTGCATGATGATCGGCGGCGACAAGGATGCCGCCCTGCACCTCGACCCGATTTTCGCCGCGCTGGCGCCGGGCAGGGGATCGATCGAGCGGACCCCGGGGCGCGAAGGGCGCGACCCCAGGGTCGAGCAGGGCTACCTCTATTGCGGGCCGGCGGGCGCCGGGCATTTTGTCAAGATGGTGCACAACGGCATCGAATACGGCCTGATGCAGGCCTATGCCGAGGGGTTCGACATCCTGCGCAACGTCAACTCGCCGGCGGTGCCGGAAAACCGGCGCTACAAGCTTGAACTCGCCGATATCGCCGAGGTGTGGCGGCGCGGCAGCGTCGTCTCGTCGTGGCTCCTCGACCTGACCGCGATCGCGCTGGCGGAAGATGTCGAGCTCAGCGAATTCTCAGGACACGTCGAGGATTCGGGCGAGGGCCGCTGGACGATCCAGGCGGCGATCGAGGAGGCGGTGCCGGCCGAGGTGTTGTCGGCGGCGCTTTACACACGGTTCCGCTCGCGCCAGGACCACACCTTTGCCGAAAAAATCCTGTCCGCGATGCGCAAGCAGTTTGGCGGGCACCAGGAGCCGCCGAAAGGATAAGGGGACGATGGACAAGCTCGATCCTGCGGTGGGCCGGACGGCGCGGCCCGCCGAGGCGCCGCCTTGCGCGATTGTGATCTTCGGGGCGAGCGGCGATTTGACGAAGCGGCTCTTGATGCCGGCACTCTATAATCTGGCCAAGGCCGGACGGCTCTCCGACAAGTTTGCGCTGATCGGCGTCGACCGCTCGGAGAAGTCGCACGAGGATTTTCGCGAAGAACTCGCCGATGGGGTGCGCCGCTTTGTGTCGGACACGGCGACCGCATCGGTTGCCGAGCCGTTCGACGCGAAAACCTGGGATTTCCTCGCCGCGCGCATGACCCATGTCGACGGCGATGTGACCGAGCCCGAGCTTTACCGCGAGCTGGCCAAGGCACTCGAGGCGATCGAGGCCAAGCACGGCACCGGCGGCAATGTGATCTTTTATCTCGCGGTGGCGAGTTCATTGTTCGGCACCGTCGTCGATGGGCTGGCGGCGTCCGGCCTCACCACCGAAACAGACGGAAGCTGGCGCCGCGTCATCATCGAAAAGCCGTTCGGCACCGATCTCGCATCGGCGCGCGCCCTCGATGTCCGCATTCTCAAAGTGCTGTCTGAATCGCAGATCTACCGGATGGACCATTTCCTCGGCAAGGAGACGGTCCAGAACATCATGGTGCTGCGCTTTGCCAACGGCATTTTCGAGCCCCTGTGGAACCGCGACCATATCGACCATGTCCAGATCACCGTCGCCGAGACGGTCGGGGTCGAGCGTCGCGCCGCCTTTTACGAAGCGACCGGCGCGTTGCGCGACATGGTGCCGAACCACGTGTTTCAGCTGTTGAGCCTGACCGCGATGGAGCCGCCCAATTCGTTCGCCGCCGATGCCGTGCGCACCGAAAAGGACAAGGTCCTCGAAGCCGTGGTGCCGCTCGACCTCGACGATATCGGCCGCCGCGTCGTGCGCGGCCAATATGGCGCCGGGACGGTTCGCGGCGGCCCGGTCAAGGCGTATCGCGCGGAGGACGGCGTCGCGCCCGACAGCATGGCCGAGACCTACGTCGCGATGCAGCTGGCGATCGACAATTGGCGCTGGGCCGATGTGCCGTTCTATCTGCGGACCGGCAAATCGCTGACCCGGCGAACCACCGAGATCGCGATCCAGTTCAAACGGGTGCCGTTTGCGCTGTTCCGCGATACCCCGGTGGAAGCTCTGACCCCGAACGTCCTGGTGCTGCAGATCCAGCCCGATGAAGGGATATCGCTGCAATTCGGCGCGAAGAAGCCAGGGCCGCAGATCGAGCTCGGCGGCGTGCGCATGGATTTCCGCTATCGCGACTATTTCAACAGCGAGCCGGCCACCGGGTACGAAACCCTGGTCTACGACTGCATGATCGGCGACCCGATGCTGTTCCAGCGCGCCGACAGCGTGGAAGCCGGCTGGGCGGTCGTGCAGCCGATCCTCGATCTGTGGCACAACGACAAGAGCGTGCCGCTCGATCTCTACCCCGCCGGCTCGGCCGGCCCGGAAGCCGCCGACCAGCTGTTGTGGCGCAGCGGCCGCGCGTGGCGGCCGATCGCCTGAGACGTGAGCAAGGGGTGCTGCATGACCAATTGTGCGTCCTTCGAGACGGCGCTTCGCGCCTCCTCAGGATGACGTAAGTTTATGATGGCATTAAGAAAGAACCTCATCCTGAGGAGCGCCCGAAGGGTGCGTCTCGAAGGACGCGTCGTGCTGATCCAGCGGACTTGGGGGTCGCGATGAGTCGCTCAGTGATCGTCGCGCCGTCGATCCTCTCGGCCGACTTCGCGCGGCTCGGCGAGGAGGTGCGCGCCGCCGTCGCGGCCGGCGCCGATTGGATCCATGTCGATGTGATGGACGGCCGCTTCGTGCCGAACCTGACGATCGGCCCGGTGGTCGTCGAAGCGGTGCGCCGGGTAACCGCGAAGCCGCTCGATGTGCATCTGATGATCGTCGAGCCGGAGCGCTATATCGATGCGTTCGCGCGCGCCGGGGCCGACCATATCCTGGTGCATTGCGAGCCGAGTTCGACCGTGCATCTGCACCGCACGCTGTCCGCCATCCGCGACCTCGGCAAGGTTGCCGGCACGGTGATGAACCCGGCGACGCCGCTGGCGCAGATCGAGGAGGTCCTCGATCTGTGCGGCATCATTCTGGTGATGACCGTCAACCCGGGCTTCGGAGGGCAGAAGTTCCTGCCGTCGGTGCTGCCCAAGATCCGCGCCTTGCGGCGTCTGTGCGACGAGCGCGGGGTCGATCCAGTGATCGAGGTCGACGGCGGCCTCAGCGGCGCCAATGCGTGGCAGGCGATCGAGGCCGGGGCCAGCGCCATCGTCGCCGGTTCGGCGGTGTTCGGCGCCGCCGACTACCGCGAGGCGATTGCCGCGATCCGTAATTCCGCGGCGCCCAAGGTGCCGCCCAAGGTGGTCGAGAGCGCGCGGTGACGTTGGACCGGGACCACCTGAAGCGCGCCGCGGCCGCCCGCGCGATCGAGTTCGTCGAGAGCGGGATGATCCTCGGTCTCGGCACCGGCTCGACCGCCGCCTTTGTCGTCGAAGAGCTGGCGGCGCGCATCGCGCGCGGGCTCTCGATCGTTGCCATTCCAACTTCCGAGCGCACCGCGGGATTGGCCCGCCAGCTCGGCATTCCGCTCACGAACTTTGCCGAGCACCACGGGATCGACCTCGCGATCGACGGGGCCGACGAGGTGCAGCGCGGAACGCTCGATCTGATCAAGGGCCGCGGCGGCGCCTTGTTGCGCGAAAAGATCGTGGCGGCGGCGAGCGCGCGCTTTATCGTCGTCGTCGATCAGGAAAAGCTCGTCGACCGGCTGGGCGAGCACAATTCGGTTCCGGTCGAGGTCGTGCGGTTCGGCTGGCAGGCGACCGCCGCGGCGCTCGCGACGCTCGGGGCCGCCCCCGAATTGCGCCAGGCCAGTGAAGGGCCGTTTGTGACTGACGGCGGCAACTTCATTCTCGACTGCCGGTTCGGTCCGATCGATGACCCGCCGCGAACCGAGGGGCTGATCAAGATGACGGTCGGGGTCGTCGAAAACGGGCTCTTCATCGGGCGCAGCTCCGCCGTGATCGTCGCCACGGACAGCGGAGTGGACATCATGACCCGCGGCGGGGGAAAGGTGCCATGAGGCGGGTCTCGCTGGTCATCACGGATGTCGACGGGACCCTGGTGACGCAGGCTAAGGTGCTGACCCCGCGCGCCATCGCGGCGGTGCAGCGGCTGCACGAGAACGGCATCGGCTTTTCGATCTGCAGCAGCCGGCCGCCCTTCGGGCTGCGCATGATGATCGAGCCGTTGCGCCTCCGGCTGCCGTTCGGCGGCTACAATGCCGGCGCCATCGTCGAACCCGATCTGAGCGTCGTCGAGCAAAAGCTGATCCCGCCCGATGCCGCCCGCCAGGCGGTGGCGATGTTCCAGGAGCACGCGATCGACTGCTGGGTGTTTGTCGGCAACGAGTGGCTGATCGCCAACCCGGCGGGCGATCACGTCGACCATGAGACCCACACGATCCAGACCTCGCCGACCATCGTGCCGGCATTTGAGGATGCCCATTTCGCCGCGGTCGGCAAGATCGTCGGCCCGAGCAACGACCACGACCGGGTCGCGCTGGTGACCGATCTGATGCAATCGGCGCTCGCCGGCCGGGCCAGCGCCGCGCGCTCGCAACCCTATTATTGCGATGTCATCCCGCCCGGCATCAACAAGGGGCGTATCGTCGAACTGCTGGGCGAGCGTCTCAACGTTCCGCGCGCGGAAATTCTCGTGCTCGGCGACATGGAGAACGACATCGAGATGTTCCGCAAGGCCGGGTTTGCCGTCGCCATGGGCAATGCGACCGACGCGGTGAAGCGCGAAGCGCAGGCGATCACCTTGTCGAATGAGGAAGACGGCTTCGCGGCGGCGATCGAACGCCACGTCTTCGGCGGGTGAACGCGGGCAAAAAAGAAGAGGCCACCCGTGGGTGGCCTCTTCTCGTTAAGCGGCAGGTGCTTAATAGCCGCGGTTCGGCGGCATCGAGGAGCCGTACATGGCGGGCTCATTCTGTCCGAAGCTCGCGATGCACTGGGCGTGGAGCTGCGGATCGCCGATCGGCCCGCATTCCTTGCGCATGCGCGTCGCCCGGAACGCCCCGTTGGCCTGCAGCAGCCGCTCGTACTGGGCGCTTTCCATCACATTGCGCCGCGCCGACCAGTCGCCGTAATCGCCTCGGCTCGCCTGCGGGCCGTTCGTCACGAGTTCGGCGTTGTAATTTTGCGCCTGCGCCGACGGCGTCGCGCCCAATGCCAAAGCGCATCCGACGGCAAAGGCTAGGCTAGTGACTGTCTTGTTCATCATGACCGGGACTCCCTTTCCAGGATGGTCACCGGTAGAACAAGCAGCTTATCCATGTAGTTCCCGCGGGGTACGCCAGGGATTGCTCGCCCGAACGAAATCCAATTTTAGGTAGCTATACGGATTGCGCTCACAACTTACCGATCTGGCGCATATTTTCTTCTGGAAAAGGGGAACCCACTTTTTCGAAGGATATTCAGTCCTATGGCGCAACACAATCGGGCAGACCCCGGCGCCGGGATGCCGCCAAGAGCGTGTTGCGCAACAGGCAGGCGATCGTCATCGGCCCGACCCCGCCCGGCACCGGGGTGATCGCCCCGGCGACGTGGCGCGCGGCGTCGAAATCCACATCGCCGACGAGGCGCACCCCGCCACCCGCCACGGCGATCCGATTGATCCCGACATCGATCACCGTGGCGCCCGGCTTTATCCAATCGGCCGTGACCATCGCCGGTTCCCCGAGGGCCGCCACCAGGATGTCGGCGCGCCGGCAGATTGCCGCGGCGTCGCGGGTTTTCGAATGCACCACGGTGACCGTGCAGTCGGCGGCCAGGAGCAGCGCCGCGACCGGCCGGCCGACGATCGGCGAGCGGCCGAGCACCACCGCCTCGGCTCCCCTCAGATCGGTGTGCACGCTTTTGAGCAGCAGCAGGCAACCTTGCGGCGTGCACGGTACCAGGCCGGGCTCGCCGCTCCACAGATGCCCGACATTGATCGGGTGAAACCCGTCGACGTCTTTTACGGGGTCGAGCGCCGCCATCACCTGCCCGATGGCGATGCCGCGCGGCAGCGGCTGCTGAACCAGGATGCCGTCGACCCGGTCGTCGCCGTTGAGCCTGGTGACGAGCTCGAGGATCGCGGCGATACCGGTATCGGCCGGCAGGCGGTATTCGAAAGAGGCGATCCCAACCTCGGCGCAGGCGCGCGCCTTGTTGCGGACGTAGATCTGGCTCGCCGGGTCGTCGCCGACCAGGATCGCGGCAAGACCGGCGGTGACCCGATGGGTTGCGCGCAACATCCGGGCCGCTTCGGCCACCCGCGCGCGCAGAGCGGCGGCGATCGCCTTGCCGTCGATGATTGCCGCCTCGGTCACCGCCTGCCGTCCCATCGGTAAATCAGCATCTATTGCGCGGCCTGATGGAGATAGGCGAGCAGGTTGGCGATCTGCGCGTCGTCCTTGATGCCGGGAAACGCCATGTTGCCGCCCGGGACGAGTTCGCGCGGGCTATGCAGGTATTTCGCCAGCGTCTCGTCGTCCCACACGATCCCCGAGTTCTTCATGGCCTGCGAGTACGTGAATTTGTCGGCGGTCCCCGCCTTGCGGCCAAATACGCCGTGGAGGTTGGGGCCGGCCGCTTTGCGGCCGCCCGATGCGACGGTGTGGCAGATCTTGCATTTGTTGAACTCGGCCTGGCCGGCGGCGATGTCGGCCGCGGCGGCGGGCCCGGGCGCCAGCAACAGGAGGGCCGGGAGAACCGAGATCACCGCTGGTCGGGGCATGCCGTTTCCCTTGCATTCCGGTCGGTCCATCATGGCCGATCATGCGGCAAGCTGTGGCCCCAGGCGAGCGGAATGGCCCGGCACATGATACTTTGAGGTGGCAATGACGGCGCTCTATCACTGCCCTTCGTGCGGCGCGGACGTAGCGGCGGACCGGCCGATCTGGCGCTGCGCCTGTGGCGGCCACCTGAACCTGGCTCCCGGAGCCGGGCTCGCCCGCGGCGACATCGACGGCGCCGAAGCCTCGCTGTGGCGCTATCGAGCCGCGCTGGCGCTCGAGGGGCCGGCGCGCGTGTCGCTCGGCGAGGGCTGGACCCCGCTGGTGATCCGCGGCTGGGCGGGCGTCGAGGTGCATTTCAAGCTCGAATCGCAGATGCCGACCGGCTCCTTCAAGGATCGCGGCACCGCGGTCATGCTGAACCACCTGCTCCAGGTCGGGGTCGGCCCGATCCACGAAGACTCCTCGGGCAATGCCGGCTCGTCGATCGCCAGCTACGCGGCGGCGGCCGCGATCCCATGCCGCATCTATGTCCCGGTCAGTGCGCCGCGCGGCAAGATCGTGCAGATCGCCGCGTCGGGCGCCGAGGTTCGGGTCATCCCGGGCACCCGCCAGGCGGTGACCGAGGCGGCCCTCGCGGC
>DATCQF010000014.1:0-5959 GCA_036569735.1 Allostellaceae bacterium
GGCGTGATCGCCTCGAGCCGAGCCAGGGCGCCGCCGGTCAGCCGCATGCCCGGCTGACCCGAGGGCAGGTTGACCACCCCCAGGTCGCGCCAGAAAACGCCGCGGCGAAACCCGGTGCCGAGCGCCTTGGCGGTGGCTTCCTTGGCGGCGAAGCGGCGGGCATAGCTCGCCCCGCGGGTCGGCCCTCGACGGTCGCAGCGGCGCCGCTCGGTTTCGGTGAAGATGCGGTCGAGAAAGCGGTCGCCAAAGCGCTCGATCGCCTGCTCGATCCGGCGGATGTCGATCAGATCGCTGCCGAGGCCCAGGATCATTCGAGACACGGCCTGACCGGACACTCGTCATTCCCGCGAAAGCGGGAATCCAGAGCCCGAGATTCCATCGCTCGCCCTGGACCCCCGCTTTCGCGGGGGTGACGATGATGGGTCGTGATTATCGGCATCGGGCCCTAGCCGCGCGCGCGCTCGACCGAGTTGATGACCGGCGTGGCGCGCAGCGCCGCGATGATGGTCGACAAATGCTTGACGTCGGCGACCTGGATGTCGATCAGGATTTCGAAGAAATCGACAGAGCGGTTGGTGATCTTGAGATTGCTGATGTTGCCGCCCTGTTTGCCGATCGTGGTGGTCAGGCTGCCGAGGTTGCCGGGCTCGTTGGCGATCGTGACGTTGATCCGGCCGACATGCGCGGCGTCGGCCTCCTCGCTGCTCCAGGCGACATCGAGCCAGCGTTCGGGTTCGTCGGCGAAGCTTTCGAGGGTGTCGCAGTCGATGGTATGGATCGTCACCCCCTTGCCGGTCGTGACGATGCCGACGATGCGGTCGCCGGGCAGCGCGTGGCAGCACCCGGCAAAATGCAGCGCCATCCCGGGAATGAGGCCGCGGATCGACACCGCGGTGTCGCGCGGACGCCCCTTCTTGCGGGCCTGATCGAGCGGGACCACCTTGTCCCTGGCCTCGGGCGGCAGCGGGAAGGCGGCGTTGACCACTTCGCGGCCGGTGGCGAGCCCCTCGCCGACGGCGACATAAAGGTCCTCGACCGTGGCGCAATGGAACTGGCCAAGCACCGCCGCGAGCGGCCGCTCGGAAAACGACTGGCCTTGCTGGCGGAACGCCTTCTGCACGATGGCGCGGCCGAGATCGAGATATTGGGCGCGCTGCTGGGTGCGGATGAAGCGGCGGATCCGGGCGCGCGCCTTGCCGGTGACGACAAAGCGCTCCCAGGTCGGCGACGGGGTCTGCGCCTTCGAGGTGACGATCTCGACCTGGTCGCCATTGGCCAATTCGGTACGCAACGGCAAGAGGCGCCCGTTGATCTTGGCGCCGACGCAGGTGTCGCCGATCTGCGAATGGACGGCATAGGCGAAATCGACCGGGGTGGCGCCGCGCGGCAGCGCGATCAGGTCGCCCTTCGGGGTGAAGGCGAAGACCTGGTCCTGAAACATCTCGAGCTTGGTGTGTTCGAGGAATTCCTCGGGGTTCGACGCCTGCTCGAGGATTTCGAGCATTTCGCGCAGCCACCGGTACTGCCGCCCGTCGACCCGGCCCGCCTGCTGTTTGAAGATCCAGTGCGCGGCGACGCCGAGCTCGGCCACCTCGTGCATGTCGCGGGTGCGGATCTGCATCTCGATGCGCTGCCGCTCGGGGCCGATCACCCCGGTGTGCAGCGAGCGGTAATTATTG
This sequence comes from Allostellaceae bacterium, assembly GCA_036569735.1. Taxonomy (GTDB): domain Bacteria; phylum Pseudomonadota; class Alphaproteobacteria; order ATCC43930; family CGMCC-115725; genus DATARH01. The sequence continues at coordinate 1,680 of DATCQF010000014.1, forward strand.
GGCTTCGGCGTCGAGACGTAGTCTTTGAAGCGGCCGGGGACGACGTGATAGGCGGAATGGATGACGCCCAGCGCGTGATAGCAATCGGCGACCCCGTCGACCAGGATGCGGAAGGCCATGACGTCGGCAAGCTGCTCGAACGAGACGTTCTTGCGCTCCATCTTGCGCCAGATCGAATAGGGCGACTTCTCGCGGCCGGACACGCTGGCTGCCAGACCGTCCGCGGCCAGCGTCGCCTTCAGCTCGGCGACGATGCGCGCGACGATGTCGCCGCCCTTCTCGCGCAGGAACCCGAGGCGCGCGACGATGCTCGCCCGTGCATCGGGATGCAGTTCCGCAAACGCGAGATCCTCGAGCTGATCCTTCATCCGGTGCATGCCGATGCGCTCGGCCAAGGGGACATAGATGTCCATCGTCTCGCGCGCGATGCGCCGCCGCCTCTCCTCGCTCTTGATGAAGCGCAAGGTCTGCATGTTGTGCAGGCGGTCGGCGAGCTTGACGAGGAGGACACGGATGTCATCGGACATGGCGAGGACGAGCTTGCGGAAATTTTCCGCCTGCTTGGTCTGGTCCGACTGCAATTCGATCCGCGACAATTTGGTGACGCCGTCGACCAGCCGGGCGATGTCCGGCCCGAACAGCCGTTCGATGTCGTCGAGCGTCGCGACGGTGTCCTCGACCGTGTCGTGCAGGAGGCCGGTGATGATCGAGGCGGTGTCGAGCTTCATCTGGGCGAGGAGCCCGGCGACCTCGACCGGGTGCGAGAAATACGGGTCGCCGGATTCGCGCCGCTGCGCGCCGTGCGCCTTCAGCGAATAGACATAGGCGCGGTTGAGGGCGTCCTCATCGGCCTTCGGGTCGTAGGATTTGACCTGCTCGACGAGCTCGAATTGCCGCATCATGGCGCGGCCGCCTGTGCTGTGCCGCCCCGGCGCTGCGCCGAGCGGGTACCCGGGCGGGTCACCGGACCAGCGAGCCTAGCGATGGCGGGTTGGAATGGTCGCAACCGTGCGCCCGGGGGTGCGGGGCATCAGGGCTCTTCCTCGCCGATTTCGTCATCAGCCTCGGGCTCGGCGGCAGGCTCCTCGCCCAGCTCCTCGGCCGGCTCCTCGCCCAGTTCGTCCTCGTCGTCCTCTCCGGCGGTGAGCAGGTCTTCATCGAGCTCGCCCTCGACCCCCTCCTCGTCGATCTCGTCCTCGCCGATGATCGAGTCGAAGCCGATCGGGTCGGCGACGCCGAACAGCGTCTGCTCGAGGTCCGGGGTCTCCTCGGGTTCGTCCATCTCGATATGCTTCTGCATGCCGCGCACAAGCGAATCCTTGAGAATGGCGAGCCCGATCGTCTCGTCGGCGATCTCGCGCAGGGCGACGACCGGGTTCTTGTCGTCGTCGCGATCGACCGTCAACGGCGCGCCCGAGGTGACCTCGCGCGCGCGCTGCGCGGCAAGCAGCACCAGTTCGAACCGGTTCGGCACTTTCAGCACACAATCTTCGACGGTAACGCGCGCCATCCCCGGATCCTTCACCCGCTCGCGGTAAGCCATGAATATATGGGTCGTGCGCCGGTGCATCAACACCAACGCCGCCGCAACCCGGGTGATTGCCATGCCGGCCCGGATGCCGGCCCAGGCATTTCGCGTGCTTGCCCGGGCTTGTCCGCGCGCGAGGCCGGGCCCGGACACGCGGCTGCGGCTTGACCCTCGTCGTGCCGCGCGCCTATATCACGCCTGCCACAAGGACTTCTGACATTGGCCGGATGGCAGAGTGGCTATGCAACGGACTGCAAATCCGTGTACAGCGGTTCGATTCCGCTTCCGGCCTCCACGGATACGGCCCCGCCCTCATTGTCGATGGTTCGGGCGGGCCCTGATCCCCGGTAGCTCAGTGGTAGAGCAAGCGGCTGTTAACCGCTGGGTCGATGGTTCGAATCCGTCCCGGGGAGCCAACACGGTCAGGGGGTCAGGTCATGGCGACCTACCCCCTGATCGGCCTACCCCGCGATGCGGGAAATTTTCGGGCACCATGTCGCGAGGGTCACAGGTATGAAACGAGCACAGGTTCGCCATCCCCGAACGAGGGAACGCCTCGCCCGGCGCAAGGCCAAGCTCAAGGCCAAGCGCCGCAACCAACGGGCGCGCGCCACGGCGTAGACGCTACCCGAGCGCCTTGCCGTGGGCGAGTAGCGCGACCAGCAACCCGAGCCACAGCAGCCACAGCGCCCCCCACACCACCCCCTTCCACGGGCCACTGGCGGCGTTGTGCGCGGCGGCGCTCCGGATCTCGTCCTCGATCTCCCGGTCCCATTGCCGGATGATGCGCTTGGTGTCGTTGTCGCTCACGGCATCCCGATGTCCCGCTTCGCCCGCGCAACAGCCGCGCCGAAACGCCGCAGGCCGGCCATTCTAGCGTTTGGCGAGGCATTGGCTAGCGTTTGGCGAGGCATTGGCGAGAGGCATGCGTCGACGCCGCCCCCCGCCATCCCACGCCGGTCGGGCACCTGCCGCTCGCCAGGGCTGCGGCGGCGGTGTTAAATGCCACTGGCGCCCAAATCTGAGGCGTAACGACGGGCCTGAGGCATAACGAGTGGGGTGAGCGATGGCCAAGACGCGCGGCACCGGCCTCTTGATGGTGTGGGCCGATATCGACCCCGAGTTCGAGGCCGAATATCACCGCTGGTATGACGAGGAGCACATCGCCCACCTGCTCGCGGTGCCGGGGTTTTTGAGCGCCGGGCGCTATGTCGCGCTGAAGGGCGGCCCCAAATACCTCGCGCTCTATGAGTTGGAGGCGCCGGACGTCCTGAAGAGCCAGGCCTTTCTCGACGGCGCGCGGTTCCGCCCCTCGGCGCGGCGGGTGCAGCATTCCGGCGGCACGATCGGCCGCAATTATCTGCTCAACGGCTACCGCCAGATTTTTCCGGTGCACACCAATCCGATCGAGCAGACGGCCGGGCCGGCGCCCTTTCTGCAGATGGGCCGGATCGATGTCCCCGCGGTGGTCGATGAGGAGTTCAACGACTGGTACAACACCGCCTATCTGCCGCCCTACATGGCGGTGCCGGGCTGTCTCGGCGCGCGCCGGTTCGTCGCGGTCGATGGCCAGCCGAAATACCTGACGCTCTACGAGTTCGAGAACCCGGGCGTGTCGGAGAGCGCGCCCTGGGCCAAGGCGCGCGAGAGCAACCCGTGGAGCAGGCGCATTCACGCCTTCATGCGGCACGATGTCGGCTCGCCCGGGATCTATCGCCGGATCTCGCCGAATTAAACACCCGGGGTGACCGACCAGGGGGGACTGAGATGCCTGTCGCCAACACCGATCCGAGCTTCCTCTCCGCCCACCGCCTCGCCGAGGAAATCGCGGCGCGCCGGCTGTCGCCGGTCACAATCGTCGAGGCGCTGCTCGCGCGGATCGCCGCGCACGATGCGAAACTGCACGCCTTCATCGATGTCTATGCCGATGACGCCCGGCTCGCCGCCGAGGCGGCCGACAAGGCGATCCGTTCGGGTCACGCGGTGGGGCCCTTGCACGGCGTGCCGATCGCCCTCAAAGACCTGATCGACCTCGAAGGGCGGGTGACGACCGGCGGCTCGATGGCCTGGCGCAATCGCCGATCGGCCGTGACCGCGACCCTGGCGCGGCGCCTCATCGCCCAGGGCATGATCGTCCTCGGCAAGACCCATACGGTCGAGTTCGCGATGGGCGGCTGGGGCACCAACCAGCACCTCGGCACGCCGTGGAACCCGTGGGACCTTGGCGTCCCGCGCACCCCGGGCGGATCGAGCAGCGGCTCGGGCGTATCGGTCGCGGCTGGGCTCGCGCCGTGGGCGATCGGCACCGATACCGGCGGTTCGGTGCGGCTACCGGCGTCGTGGTGTGGGCTCGCCGGGCTGAAGACGACAATCGGCCGGGTTAGCACCTACGGCATCCTGCCGCTCGCCCCCTCGCTCGACACCCCGGGCCCGCTCGCCCGCTCGGTCGAGGACGCCGCGCTCCTCTACAGCGTCATGCACGGAAGCGATCCGCTCGATCCGCGCACCCTCTCCGCACCGCCCCAGGCCGATCCGCTGGCGGGATTGAAGCGCGGCGTGCGCGGGCTGAGGCTGGCGCGGATGCCGGCGGCCGAGCGCGCGGGGTGCACCGCCGATATGCTCGCCGCCTACGATGCATCGCTGGAGGTGCTGGGACGTCTCGGCGCGGAGATCGTCGATGTCGCCCTGCCGTGCCGCTTTGCCGATGCGACGGTGATGGTCGGGCGGATCATCGGGTCGGAGGCCTATCAGC
>DATCQF010000015.1:0-4455 GCA_036569735.1 Allostellaceae bacterium
CTGCCCGGCCGAGGGGTCGCGCTCCGACGGCTTCAGGATGAAGGTGTTGCCGCAGGCCAGCGCCACCGGGAACATCCACATCGGCACCATTGCCGGGAAGTTGAACGGGGTGATCCCGGCGCAAACCCCGATGGGCTGGCGCAACGACCAGCTGTCGATGCCGCGGCCGACCTGCTCGGTCACGTCGCCCCGCATCAGATGCGGGATGCCACAAGCGAACTCGACGACCTCGGTGCCGCGTTGCACCTCGCCCTTCGCATCCGACAGCACCTTGCCGTGCTCGTCGGTGATCATCCGGGCAAGCGCGTCACTGTCGCGCTCCATCAATTCGCGGAACTTGAAGAGGACACGCGCGCGGGTCAAGGGCGGGGTCGCCGCCCAGGCGGGGAACGCCGCCGCCGCCGCCTTTACCGCCGCGTCGACCTCGGCGGCGCCGCCCATTGCGACGCGCCGGGCGCGCTCGCCGGTCGCCGGGTTGAACACATCGCCCCAGCGCCCGCTCGACCCGTCGCTGTGCTTGCCGTTGATGAAATGCTGGACGTCGCTCATGCCGTTCCACCCGCAGGCTGAATTCGCTCAAGGCCGACATCATAAGCCGGGCTGGGCGCGGCAGGGCAGGAGATTTTCAGAGCGAGGCCCGGATTGCCCGGATCATAGGCCGACGATCGCGGAATAGGCCGAATACGCCGTCCAGACGATCAGCGTCGCCACTCCGGCCCAATAGACCACCGGGTACATCGCCCCCCCCTTCGCGCTTGGCCGCGGCTCCGCGTCGAGCGTCGCGTCCCTCGCACTGTGATAGGGCGGCACGGCCGATTTGGTGCCCGCGGGTCCTGCGGCAAGTGTCGACGGCGCCGGCGAAACGCGGGAAGATCGGTCCGGCGAACCGTTGATGAGAGAGGAGCCGGGCTGATGGCGGCCAGCAACGCCCAATCGCGCATTCCGGTGACGGTGCTGACCGGGTTTCTCGGCAGCGGCAAGACGACGCTCCTCAACCACGTGCTGAAAGAGCCCGGCATGGCGGCGACCGCGGTCATCGTCAACGAGTTCGGCGAGATCGGCCTCGACCACCTCCTGGTCGAGAGCGCGACCGATGACGTCGTGCTGCTCAACAGCGGCTGCCTGTGCTGCACGGTGCGCGGCGATATCGTCAACACGCTGACCGATCTGTTCGTCGGCCGGGTCAAGGGGCGGGTCCCCTATTTCACCCGCGCCGTCATCGAGACGACCGGGCTGGCCGACCCCGCCCCGGTGCTGCACGCCCTCATCTCGGACCCGATCGTCGCCGAGCGCTACATGATCGACGGTGTGGTGACGACGGTCGACGCGGTCAACGGCGAGGCTACGCTCGACCGCCAGATCGAGGCGGTGAAGCAGGCCGCGGTCGCCGACCGGCTGATCGTCACCAAGGCCGATCTCGCCGAAGATGGTGCGCTGGCCGCGCTCGAAGCCCGACTGGCCGCGCTCAATCCCGGCGCCCCGATATTGCGAGCGATGCACGGCGCCGTCGATCCCGACGATTTGTTCGGTCTCGGCCTCTTCGACCCGCAGACCAAAACAATCGAGGTGCAGCGCTGGCTGCAGGACGAGGCGGTGGCGGCCCACGGCGATGACGAAGCCGAGCATGGTCACCACCACGGCCACGATCACCACGGCAACGACGTCAATCGCCATGATGAGCGCATCCGCGCCTTCTGCATCACCCGCGAGCGGCCGATGTCGTGGGCAGCGCTGTCGGGCTGGCTCGATGCGCTGGCGACGATGCGCGGCGACGATCTCCTGCGGGTGAAGGCGATCGTCGCGCTCGCCGACCGCCCGGAGCAGCCGGTCGTGCTGCACGGCGTGCAGCATATCTTTCACCCGCCGATGCTGCTGCCGCGCTGGCCTGACGAGGATCGCCGCACCCGCATCGTGTTCATCACTAGGGATCTGCCGCGCGAGATCATCGAAGCCAGCCTCGCCGCCTTCGAGGAGGCCGACGAACCGGACTCGCCGCCAACGCCACCGGCCGCCGGGCGGTAGCGCACTGGATTCAGGATTTCGGCGCCGGCGCACCGCGCGCGACGAGCTGCAACAGCCCGTCGCCGGCGGCGATCGCGATGCTGTAGGCGATGTCGCCCCAGGGTCCGTCGATGAGCCCCTTCGGCACGTCGTTCTCCATGCCGACATTGCCGATCTCGGCGCCATCGGCGCGGCGGACACGCCAGACGATCTTGACGTGCTGCTGGTCGGGCTTGACCGGGGTCACGCTGACCTCGCCCTCGACAATGAGGTCGGGCTTCTGGTCTTTTTCGACAATTGCCAGATCCTGCCGCTTCAACACCGCCGCCACCGCGGCCGCCAAGGATTTTCCTCCGTCGCCGGGCGCCCCGCTGACCGGATTGACCGCGACGCGGATCCGCCCGGCGTCGCTCGCCGTCTTGGCGGGTTCGGCCGAAGGCTCCTCCTCGAGCAGCGGCGCGAGCCCGTCGGCGCTCAACCCGGCCAGCTTCTCGATCGGCTTGGCGCTCGCGGCTTCCCACTCGCGGGTCGGCGCCTCGACCTCGGTCGTGTGCTCGCCGACCATTCGGCCCTTGGCGTCGTAGAGCCGCCAATAGGCGTTGACGGTCGCGTTATCGCCTTTTGGGCCCTTTTTCGGGCGGGACTCGACGAGCCGGCCGTAAAGCTGATAGCTGCCGAGGCTGGTGGTCTTGTCGCTGGCGGGAATGTCGCGCTTCAAGAGGGCGCTCGCCACCGCCGCGCCGAGCTTTTCCGCGACTGCCGAGGGCTGGCCCTCAATCGGCGCGATCGACACTCCGGCGACGTCGTGCACCTTCAAGAGGGCGGCAGGCGGGCGATCGTCGGCAAAGGGATGCGGCAAGGGCTGGCAGGTGGCGATCAGCAGGGCGAGAGCGAGAACCGCCAGCCGGCCGCACCGGTTACCGGGGCCGGTCATAGCAGCGCGCAGGTCGCCACGAGGCCGAGGAGGCAAAAGGCGGCGAACAACACGAGGTAAGGCACGGTGCTCACCTATTCGGTGAGCGCGATCGCGGCGAGGCCGCGGCCGTAATCGGTTTCCCCGCGCAGGCAGGCGCGCCGGTAGCTGAAGAACAGCGCCTCCTCGGCGGCGGTGTCGTGCGGCACGCGCTCGATCCGGGCGAGCCCGAGCCGCGTGAGGCGGTGGGCGATGTAACCCCCCAGGTCGAAGAGGAAATGACCGGGCCGCGCCGCCGCCATGAAAAAGCCGGCGCTGGCCTTGCCGGCGGCGGCGAAAGTGGCGTGGAATTCCGGCCCGACCTCGTAGGAGGGCTGGGCGATGCACGGTCCGATCCCGGCGCGGATCCGCGCGAGCGCCGCGCCCTGCGCCGTCATCGCCGCGACCGTCGCCTCCATGATTCCGGCGAGCGTGCCGCGCCAGCCGCCATGCGCGGCGCCGATGATCCCTGCTTCCGGGTCGGCGAACAGCACCGGCGCGCAATCGGCCGCCAAGACGCCGAGCGCGATCCCCGGGACCGCGGTCACCATGCCGTCGGCGCGCGGGTTTGCGTTGTGGCGCCACGGATGCTCGACGGTGATCGCCGCGGTGCCGTGGACCTGGTGGCAGGTGACCAGCCGCTCGGCGGGAAGTCCGAGCCGCCGCGCCGCGATCGCGCGGTTCTCCGCGACCTTCGCCGGATCATCGCTGGAGCCGAAGCCGCAATTCAAGGAAGCGTATACGCCGTCGCTGACCCCGCCCCGGCGGGTGAAGAAGCCGTGGCGAATACGCTGTTCGCCCGTGAGGTCGCCGTCCAATACGCTGAGGGTGATCATGCTTTGGCCGTCATGATTTGGCGGTCAGTCAAGCTTAGCAGGCGCCGGCAAATCCGGCAGGCGCCGGCAGGCCCGGCGAGGTCAATGCCAGAACCTTGAACAAAGTGCCCATTTCAGCAGGATCGAGCAAGCGTCTGAGGCCGCTGTCGAGGAGCGCGCGCTGGGCCGGCGTCGCGCCGGCCGACAACGCCCCGAGCCGCGCCTCGGCCCCGAGCGCGGCGAGGAATCGGCCCTGCGCCACCGGGCCATGAACGACCGCGCCGGCGGCACGCGCTGCCGCGGCGAAGGCGGCAAAGTCGACATGGGCACTCAAATCGGCGTTGCCCGGATCGTCGAGCACCCCGGCCTTCTGGTGCCGGCGCACCGCGGCGAGGGTCGGACCCGGGGCGCTCGGGAAATAGCCGTAATCGACAAAGAGTGCCGCGCCGGGGTGCTGCACCAGCCGCGCGCCGAGCGAGGCGGCGAGAGCCGCCGCTGCCGGGCAGATCTCGACGACCGTGCCGGGCGGCGCCTCCCGGAGCGCGGCCGGAACCAGGAGGGTCAATGCGGGATTTTCCGGCGCGTCGGCAAAGACCAGGCGATCCTGCGCATCGAGCGTCACGACCCTTTCGGACCACCCGGCACGGCCGCGCACCAGCTGGCGGATCGGCAATGCGTCGAGGAACT
>DATCQF010000016.1:0-4611 GCA_036569735.1 Allostellaceae bacterium
GCTGCTGCGCCAAGCCCCGGAACGCACCGTCGACGGTCTGTGGCGACGCATCGGCGCCCTGCTCGACCAGTTCACCCCAGACGAATGCGCCAACTATCTGCGCGCCGCCGGCTATGGCGACTCATTCTGAGAATGCTCTAGACCCGCTCGGTGGAGGCCGCGAGCTCAATAGCTCTGGAACGCCTGTTGGATCGCCCCGATGTCGCTGGTCGTCAGCAGCATCAGCGCGAGAAGGATGCGGGCTTTTTGTGGGCTCAAATCCTCGCCGGCGACGATCCCGGTCTCGCGCAGCCGGCGGCGCGGCGCGACCCGGCCGGTGGCGCGGCTGCACTGCACGACGAGGGTCCCGATTTTGCCGCCTCGACAAAGGCCGCCTGCTGCGCCGGGCTCGGGCTGCCGGGAGCGAACCCCGCCGAAACAAGCCCGCGCGCGCCCGCCGCCACCGCCGCCTCGACAAGGTCGCCGTCCGCCCCGGCATAGGAATAGATAATGTCGACCTGCGGCAACGCCGCGATCTCGGCAGCGGCGAACGGCGTATCGGGCATGTGCGCCTGCAAGGGCGCGCGGTAGAAATGCGGGCCGTCGCCGTCGACATACCCGAGCGGACCGTAATCGAGCGAGCGGAACGTCTGCACCCGGTAGGTCGAGGTCTTGACCACGTCGCGCGCCGGGTGAATCTCGTTGTTGAGGACGACAAGGACACCCTTGCCCCGCGCTTGCGTGCAGCCGGCGACTTGCAGCGCGTTTACCAGATTGGTCCCGGCATCGGTGCCGAGCGCGCTCGCCGGGCGCTGCGCCCCGACCAGGACGACCGGCTGCGCGACCCCAAGCGTCAGGTTAAGGAAGAACGCGGTCTCCTCGAGCGTCGCCGTGCCGTGCGGGATGACGAACCCGGCGATTCCCCGGTCCTCTTTCGCGAGGCGGTGGATCAGCGCGCGCAATTCGAGCCAGTCCGCCGGACCGATCGCGGTCGAGCCGACCTGGCGAAAGGTGACCGGCACGGGATCGGCGACGAGGCGGGTTTCGGGAAAGCGGTCGAGCAGCGCCTCGCAGGTCAACTTTTGCCCGAAATCGGGATAGTCGAGCACATCGAGGCTCGACGCCCCGAGCGAGGAGATCGTGCCGCCGGTGCCAATGACGGCGATGCGCGGCAGATTTGCCATCAGATGCTCCAGTCAAACAGTCTCGTTCACGCCGGCATCCCGGCCTTGCGCAAGCCTTCGAGATACCGCTCGCGCTGCGCGGGGCTGCCGAACGGGCGGTTGAGCCGTTCGTCGGAAGCGGTCCGAGCCGGCGTGCGCCGCAGAAACTCGGCTAATGCCTCGTCCGCCGCCACCGCATTGCCGAGATGGCCGTGCGCAGCAGCCAGCACGGCGTAGACGTCCGGGAACTCGGGATTGGCCTCGGCCGCCGCCGTCGTGAATTCGACGGCCTCCCGATAACGCTCCGAGTTCAACGCAGCCCCGCCCTTGCACAGGTGCCAAATAACCAACAGCGGGTCGCGCGGGCTGAGCCGGATCGCCTCTTCAAGAACCGGCAAGGCCGCGTCGTAATCGCCGACGAAGCCGTGGCACACCCCGAGATAGCCGCGCGCGAACACCGAGTTGGGGTCGAGATCGAGGGCGCGGCGCAGCCGGCGCCGGGCTTCCTCGTGCCGGCCCTGGAAGAAATCGTACATTGCCAGCACGCTATGAGCATTAGCGTCGCCATCGTCGATCGCGACCGCCCGCCGCGCCGCCTCGCCGCAAGCGGCAAACGACTCGGCCGGATCCTCGCCCCACCCGAACACCGCCTCGAAATGGTTGGCAAGCGAAAGATCGCCAAACGCCATCGCATTCGCCGGATCGAGTTCGGTCGCTTCGCCGAGCAGGCGGCGGGCCTCCGCCATATCTTCCCGCGTAAAGCGACGGATATGCCAATGCGCGCGCATTGTGCGGTCCCAGGCATCGAGCTGGCTCGGGTCCTTGTGCCGCGCGTGCTGCATTTCGGCCGCAATGATGCCGGGGGCCAATTCGCCGGTGATCGTCTGCGCGATCTCGTCCTGCACGGCAAACACGTCGGCCAACTCGCGATCGTAGCGGTCGGCCCACAGATGGTGGCCGGTTTCCGCATCGATCAGCTGCGCCGTGATCCGCACCCGGTTGCCGGCCCGGCGGACGCTGCCCTCCAGCAGGTAGCGGACGCCGAGTTCGCGGGCGATTTTGGCGACGTCCACCGCCGGACCTTTGTAGGTGAACGAGGTGCTGCGCGAGATCACGAAGAACGCGCGGTTGCGCGACAGATTGGTGATGATGTCCTCGGTGATCCCTTCGGAGAAATACTCCTGCTCGGCGTCGCCGCTCATATTGGCGAACGGAAGCACCGCGATCGACGGCTTCTGCTGCAGCGCCCGTGCGGCGGGGGAAGCTGCCGCAGCGGCAACGCTCGGCTCGACCACGGTCGGACCGAGCAGGACCCTATGGGCGCGCACCGGGCGGGCGATGTTCTTGACCTGCTGCTCGCCCATGTCCTCGAACGAGAAATCGAGCTTGTCGCGCACCTGGTCGCGCACGACGCGGCTGATGCAGATGCCGCCCGGCTCCGCCAAGGCTTCGAGGCGGGCCGCGACGTTGACCCCGTCGCCATAGATGTCGGTGCCGTCGATGATGATGTCGCCGACGTTCAGCCCGATGCGAAACTCGATGCGGCGTTCCGCCGGTACTCCGATGTTGCGATCGGCCATCTCGCGCTGGACATCGACGGCGCAGCGCACCGCGTCGACGACGCTGGCGAACTCGACGAGGATGCCGTCGCCGGTGGTCTTGACGATGCGCCCGCGGTGTTCGGTGATCTTGGGGTCGACCAGTTCGCGCAGATGGCGTTTCATCTCGGCCAGGGTGGCTTCCTCGTTGGCCCCCATCAGGCGCGAGTAGCCGACGACATCCGCGGCCAGGATGGCGGCCAGGCGACGCTCAACCCGTTCCTCGGCCATTGCCCCCGCTCATTCCCCGGCCCGGTCGATAGCCTACCACAACCGTAGAGCAAGCGCCGCTACGACAGCCAGCGCTTGCGGCGGCGATAGTTCTTGGTGTCGCGGTAGGATTTGCGGGCGCCGGCTTCGTTGAGCCCGAGATAGAATTCCTTGATGTCGGAATTCTCCCGCAGGCTGTCGGCCGGGCCTTCCAAGACGATGCGGCCGTTTTCCATGACATAGCCGTGGTCGGCGATGTCGAGCGCCAGGGCCGCGTTCTGCTCGACGAGCAGCACCGTCAGCTGCTGCTCCTCCTTCAGCCTCAAAATGACGCCGAAGATTTCCTCGATTACCATCGGCGCCAGGCCCAGCGAGGGCTCGTCCAGGAGGATGACCTTGGGGTCGGACATCAGCGCGCGCCCGATCACCAGCATCTGCTGCTCGCCGCCCGAGAGATACCCCGCCTGTTGGTGGCGGCGCTCCTTCAGTGTCGGAAAGCTGTCGTAGACCCGCTCGATGCTGGCCCGCACCGCGGCGTAGTCGCGCCGGCTGTGCGCGCCGGCGATCAGGTTTTCCTCGGCGGTCAGGTTCTCGAACACCCGCCTGCCTTCGAACACCTGGGCCACCCCGCGCTTGACGACATCGAACGGCAAGAGGCGGTCGAGGCGCTCGCCGTCCAGTTCGACGCTGCCCTTGGTGACTTCGCCCCGCTCGGTGCGCAACAGCCCCGAGATCGCCTTCAGGGTCGTCGTCTTGCCCGCGCCGTTGGCGCCGAGGAGGGTGGTGATGTGGCCCTCCTCGGCGTTCAGCGAGACGCCCTTCAGCACCAGGATGACGCCGTCATAGACGACTTCGATGTTGTTGAGCGCCAGCATTGCGGCAACCTTCGATCAACCCGCCCTTACCGCTACTCGGCCTTCTTGACGGCGGCCGCCACGACCTCGGGATAGGCGTGGATCCACTCGGTCTCCTTGACGAACTTGCCGCCCTTGGCCTGGTAGATCTGCACCCAGCCACCGCCCTCGTGGTCGGCCGCTGTGATCTTCATCGGCGGCACCAGGCCACCGAGGGTGAAGTCGTGGATCGCCTCGAAGCCGTTCTTGACCTGTTCGCCGGTCGGCTTCTTCCCGCCATTCGCCTTGATCGCGTTGCGGATCGCCTCGACATGGAGCGCCGCCTGGAGCAGCCCGCGGTTATAGATGACCGTGTCATTCATCTCCTTCGACGGCGATTTGCCCTGCGCCTTGTACATCGCCTTGATTTCCTGGCGCACCGGATAGTCGTCGCCGACGCCGGCGAATGACATCGTGTGATAGCCTTCGGCCACGGCCCAGCCGCCGGCCGCCTCGATATCGGCCTCGGCCGACGCCCAGACGAGACCGAGCACCTTCGACAGTGGATAGCCGGCGCGCTTGTATTCCTTGATTGCCACCGACGGCGAGCGGCCGAACAGATGGTCGATCACGAAATCGGGGTGGTAGCGCTGGGTGATGTCGAGCACCTGGGCCCCCATCTCCACGCCTGGCGGCGGCACCGCAAAGGTGCGCATCTCGAACCCTTCGGTTTTCTGCAGATCCTCGATGATCGGGATCGGCTCGCGGCCGGCGGGGTTGTCGAAGAAGACGTAGGCGATCTTCTTGCCCTTGAGGCTGCCGCCTAAC
>DATCQF010000017.1:0-6670 GCA_036569735.1 Allostellaceae bacterium
GACGGGAAGGGAGGCGAGCCGATGGCCTACACGATCCTGCGCGGCGGGTTGGTGCTCGACATAGCCGCCGGCACCGCGGCACCGGCCGACATCCTGATCGAGGACGACACGATCCGCGAATTGGGGCCGCCCGGCTTTCCCACCCCCGAAGGCGCCCGGGAGATTTCGGCCGCGCACCGCCTCATCCATCCCGGCCTCGTCAACGCGCATACCCACAGCCATGGCAATCTCGCCAAGGGGATGGGCGACCGCTGGACGCTCGAACTCCTGCTGACCGCGGCGCCGTGGCTCGGGGGCAACCGCGGGGCCGAGGACATCCACCTGTCGGCCCAGCTTGGCGCGGTCGAGATGGTGCTGAAGGGCTGCACCGCCTGCTACGATCTGTTCTTCGAATGGCCGGTCCCGAGCCGCGAGGGGCTGGCGCAGGTCGCCTCGGCCTACGCCGATGTCGGGATGCGCGCGGTGATCGCGCCGATGGTCGCCGACCGGACCTTCTACGAGGCGATCCCGGGTCTCGCCGAGGCATTGCCGCCGGCATTGCGGGAGCGGGTCGCTTCGTTGCGGCTGGCGCCCGGGGAGACGACGCTGGCGGCGATCCGCGACGGGTTGCACAACTGGTCGTTCGACCGCGATCGGGTCCGGCCCGCCGTCGCGCCGACGATCCCGCATCACTGCTCGGATGGGTTCATTTTGGGCTGCGCCGCGCTGGCGCGCGACTTCGGCATCGGCCTCCACAGCCATGTCGCCGAGTCGAAAATCCAGGCGGTGGCCGGCATCCGGCTTTATGGGCAGGCCCAGACCGCCCATCTCGACAAGCTCGGCATCCTGGGGCCGCATTTCACCGTCGCGCACGGCGTCTGGCTCGACAATGACGACATGGCCCGGCTCGGCGACCACGGTTCCTCGGTGGCGCACAACCCGGGCAGCAACATGCGGCTCGGCTCCGGGCTCGCCGACGCGCGGGCGATGCTCGACGCCCAGGTCAACCTCGGCATCGGCACCGACGGCGCGTCGTGCTCGGACAACCAGAACATGTACGAGGCGATGCGCCTGGCCTCCTTTGTCTCGAAGGTCCAGGGGCCGGACTGCGAGCGCTGGCTCTCGACGCGCGAGGCGGCCCTGGCGGCGACAGAAGGGAGCGCCCGCATCCTCGGCTTCGACCGCATCGGGCGGATCGCGCCGGGCTACAAGGCGGACCTCGTGCTCGTTGACCTCGATCACCCGAACTGGCTGCCGCTCAACGATCCGGTCAACCAGCTGGTCCATTGCGAGGACGGCACCGCGGTCCACAGCGTCATGATCGGCGGCCGGATGGTCGTCGAGAACCACCGCATCCTGACCGTCGACCTTGACCGGCTGCGCGACCGCGCCGGCGCCGCGCGCGACCGGCTCGCCGCCGCCAACGCCGACAACCGCCTCCTCTACGACGCATTGGCGCCGGTCGTCGGCAGCTACTGTCCGGGGCTGGCGCGCGAGCCCTATCACGTCCACCGCTACGGCGCCCGGGCGGAGTGATATTATCGGTGCCGAGCCGACGAACAGGAGGGACCTCGATGAGCGAGCCGATCTGGAACAGGTTTCTGACCGAGCGCGACAAGGCGGTATTCGCCGCCGGCGGGTTCGGCGCCCGTGCCGGGTTCGGCAAGCGCCCGGCCCTCCTGGTGATCGACGTCAACTGGGCGTTCTGCGGCGAGCGGCCCGAGCCCATCCTCGAATCGATCAAGAAATGGCGCACCTCGTGCGGCGAGGATGCCTGGGTGGCGCTCGACTACATCAAACAGCTGATCGACTGCGCGCGCCTGCGCGGCCTTCCGGTCATCTACACCACCGGCGAGGGGCGCGCCGACAAGTGGGACAGGGGCAGCTGGGGCTGGAAGAGCAGCTACAGCGGCGCCGGATCGGGTGTCGTGCAACCCAATCGCGACGGCAACGAGATCGTCGCGATGATCGCCCCCGGCCCCAAGGACATCGTCATAAGGAAGCAGAAGCCGTCGGGATTTTTCGGGTCGAACCTCGCGTCGTATCTGACGCTGCTCGGCGCCGACAGCGTGGTTGTCGTCGGCACCACCACGTCGGGCTGCGTGCGCGCCACCGCGGTCGACGCGTTCAGCCTCAATTACCGGGTGATCCTCGCCGAGGAAGGCTGCTTCGACCGCAGCGAGGCGAGCCACGCGGTGAGCCTCTGCGACATGCATGCCAAATACGCCGATGTCGTGCCAACCGCGGAGGTTCTCGCCTATTTCGACCGGCTGCCCGAGGGCCTCTTCGATCTGCCCGCCGGCAACCTCGCGCCGGTAAAGGCGGCTGCCGAGTAGAAAGATGCGGCTCGGCGCGCTAGAGAGGCGCCCGGCTTGCGCTCCCGGCTTGGTACAACTAAGTCTAATGAACTTAGTTCAGTGGGGCTACGATGCTGACCGTCAACATCCATGAAGCGAAGACCCATTTGTCGCGGCTGATCGACCGCGCGGCCAAGGGCGAGCCATTCATCATCGCCAAGGCGGGCAAGCCGCTGGTCAAGGTCGTCCCGCTCGATGCGCCGGTCACCCGCCAGCCGACGCGGTTTGATTTCCTTGCGGGGCAGATCGAGGTTCCGGACGATTTCGACACGATGTTTGCGGATGAAATCGAAGAAATGTTCTACGGAAAAAAATGACGCTATTGCTCGATACCCACTTGCTGCTGTGGATAATCAGTCAGTCCACGCGGCTCTCGCAACCGGCACGAGAGCTGATCAGCGAGCCAAATAACGAGTTGGTGTTCAGTACCGCAAGCATCTGGGAGGTCGCGGTCAAATACAGCCGGGGACGCGATGACTTCAAAGCGGATCCGCGATTGCTCCGACGCGGGCTCCTCGACAATCTCTATCGCGAGCTGTCTATCACCGGCGAGCACGCCGTGGCGGTCGCCAGCCTGCCGCCGCTGCACCGGGACCCGTTCGACCGCATGCTGGTGGCGCAGAGCCTTGTCGAAGGAATTATGCTGCTGACCACCGACCCGCTCGTGGCCCAATACCCGGCGCCGATCCGGAGGGTATGAGCGGCGCAGCGGAAGGAGCTTCACGATGAGCGACACCGGTCCTCCCTATGTCGGACGCTCGCTGCTGCGGCGCGAGGACCGGCGGCTGCTGATGGGGCAAGGGCAGTTCATCGCCGACCTCGTGCTGCCGCGCATGCTGCATGCGGTCTTCGTGCGCAGCCCGCTTGCGCATGCCCGCATCCGCAATGTCGATCTCGCGCGCGCCGCTGCGGCGCCCGGCGTCGCGCTCGCCCTCGCCGGGGCCGATCTGTTGCAGATGCTGCCGCCGGTGCCCGAGGGCCAGATCTCGCTGCCGAGCAAATGGACCACCTTCGTCCAGCACAAATTCCTCAACCCGCGGCAGCCTCTACTGGCGCACGACAAGGTGCGCCATGTCGGGGAAGCCCTCGCGATCATCGTCGCCGAGAGCCGCCACCAGGCCGAGGACGCCGCCGAGCTTGTCACCCTCGACCTCGAAGAGCTTCCCGCGGTCGTCGACCCGGAAGCGGCGCTGCGCCCGGGCTCGCCGATCGTCCACGAACGCTTCGACACCAACCTGATCGGCGAATTTTCGGTCGGCAAGGGCGACATCGACCGGGTGCTGGCCGGCGCGCCGCATCGCTTGAAGCGCCGCTTCTACCACCATCGCTATGCCGCGGTGCCGCTGGAGTGCCGCGGCGTCGTCAGCGACTATGACCGCCGCACCGACACGGTGACGATCTGGTCCTCGACCCAGGTGGTGCATTGGGTGCGCCGCGAGGTCGCCGCGACGCTCGGCCTCCCCGAAGCGCGGGTGCGCTGCATCGCGCTCGATGTCGGCGGCGGCTTTGGCGGCAAGGGTCATGCCTACCCGGAGGACCTCCTGGTCCCATTTCTCGCCCGGAAGCTCGGCCGGCCGGTGCGCTGGATCGAGGAGCGCCGCGAGCATTTCCTGTCGGCGACGCATTCGCGCGACCAGCTCCACGATGTCGACATTGGGTTCGACGATTCCGGCCGCATCCTCGCGATCCGCGACGACTACATCGTCGATTGCGGCGCGTGGAACCCGATCGGCTCGGGCGTCGCCTACAACACCGCGGTCCATCTGACCGGCCCCTACAAGATCGCGCACCTCGCGGCTTCGGGCAGGATCGTCGCGACTAACAAGGTGCCGAATGCGCCCTATCGCGGTGCCGGGCGGCCGGAAGCCGCCTTCGCGATGGAGCGGTCGATCGACCTCATCGCCCGCGCGCTGTCGCTCGAACCGGCCGAAGTGCGCCGGCGCAACATGATCCGCGCCGACGAGATGCCCTACGCCGCCGGGATGCTGTATCGCGACGGCGAGCCGATCGTCTACGACAGCGGCGATTACCCGGGCGCCCTCGAAAAGGCGCTCGAGGCGGTCGGCGGGGTCGCGGCGTTCCGCGTGCGCCAGGCTACGGCGCGGCGCGAGGGCCGCTATTTGGGGCTCGGCATCGGCTGCTATATCGAGGGGACCGGGGTGGGGCCGTTCGAGGGCGCGGTCGTGCGCATCGACTCGTCCGGCAAGATCTACGCCTCGTCCGGCGCCTGTCCGCAAGGCCAGGGCATGGAGACGATTTTTGCCCAGATCGTCGCCGATGCGTGGAAGGTGACGCCCGAGGATGTGGTGATCGCGCTCGCCGATACGGCGGCGATCCCGATGGGCTTCGGCACGATGGCGAGCCGCAGCACGGTCACCGTGTCGGCGGCGATCCACCATGCGAGCCTCAACCTGCGCGAAAAAGCCTTTGCCATCGCCGCCAATCTGTTGGAGTGCGCTCCGGCCGACCTCGAACTGCGCGATGGCGGGGTTGGCGTCGTCGGGGTGCCCGGCGCCGTGGTCAGCCTCGCCCGGCTGGCGCAGGCCGCGCGCCCGGGCTGGGACCATGGCCGCCCATCGGGGATCGCCGCCGGACTCGAGGAAACCTATTACTGGGAGCCGCCGACCGTCACCTGGAGCTATGCCGCGCACGCCGCAATCGTCGATGTTGATAACGAAACAGGAAGGTTAAAAATCGAACAATATGTCGTCGTCCATGATTGTGGAGTTGTGGTAAATCCGATGCTCGTAGAGGGTCAAGTCATGGGCGGTACCGCACAAGGTCTTGGCGGCATTTTATGCGAAGCCATCGCCTACGATCCCAGTGGGCAACTCCTGTCCGCGACGCTGATGGATTATGCGCTGCCAACCGCCAGCGACATCCCGGCGATCCAGGTGATCCATCAGCACTCGCCCTCCCCGCTCAATCCGCTCGGCGTCAAGGGCGTCGGCGAAGGCGGCGCGGTAGCGCCCCCGGTCGCGATCGCCAATGCGGTGTGCGATGCGCTCTCCCCATTCGGGATCGAACTGAACGCGACGCCGATCCGGCCGGCTGAGCTTGTCGGCGCGGCGCGCCGCGTGGCTTCAAGCACGTGACAACCGAGGTGACCCTAAAACGCGGCAGATTTGCCAGGAGGTCGTGATGCTGTCGTTCGAATGGCGGGAGTTGGAGGTGCTGTGTGACCGCCTCGGCGAACTGCGCCATCGCCATGCCGCCGCGCATCGCGCGAAACATGGCGGGCTTGTCGA
This sequence comes from Allostellaceae bacterium, assembly GCA_036569735.1. GTDB lineage: Bacteria > Pseudomonadota > Alphaproteobacteria > ATCC43930 > CGMCC-115725 > DATARH01. Next base: position 5,585 of record DATCQF010000017.1, read on the forward strand.
TGGTCTCAAGGCCGAAATCACCAAGCTGCGGCGACAGCGCGAGCAGCTCGTCCAGCATATTGCCGCGCGGATCGGTGCGGCGGCTGGCGAGCGCAGATATCCTCCGGAAACGGCGGATCGCCGCCCGCCCGGCCGGCAAGACGCCGACCCGCCGCATCAGACCGGCGCGAGTGCCAGAAACGCGGAACGCCTGCCTCTGCTGTAGCGCGCGGGCTGCCGCGCAGCGCATAGCGAACCTTGAACGGGAAAAAATAGGCCGCGCCGAGTGCGGTGGGCCCGATCGACCTTGATCGCGGGCAATCATCACCCAGCTTTCACCATGATGACCCGGCAGGTCACGACAAAGCCGGGTGTCGCGCCCGCGGGCGCTGCGGCGTTGTCGCGGCGATCTTCATCGATCGGGGTGAAACCGGCAGCATGAGAACCAGCTTCGCGGCTTTCCGGGTGACCATCTGCGGCATTCCGGAACTCGGCGAGCATGGCGCCGCCGGCGTCACCCATGTGCTGTCGATCCTCGACCCCGAATGGCCCGACCCGCCGGCCTTCGCCGGGTTCGCGCCGCACCGGCGGCTCGCCCTGCGCTTCCATGACATCATCGATCCGACGCCCGGCTGGCTCGCCCCGTCGCAGGGCGATGTCGAACGGCTCCTGGAATTCGGGCGCGAGTTGAACCAGCCGGCGCAGAGCCATCTGCTGGTGCATTGCCATGCCGGGGTGTCGCGCTCGACCGCGGCGGCGGCGCTGATCCTCGCCCAGGCATATCCCGAGCGGCCGGCCGGCGAGGCGCTCGACGCGGTGGCGCGGATGCGGCCTCGCGCCTGGCCCAATCTGCGGATCCTCGAATTCGGCGACGCGCTCCTCGGCCGCAGCGGCGAGATCGCCGCCGCCGCCAGCGCAATCTATCGCCGCGTCCTCGATCGCGAGCCCCACCTAGAGGAGGCGATGATCGACGGCGGGCGCGGCCGCGAGGTCATCGCCGCGCTCGGCCCCCCGACACGCTAGAGCGTGATCCGATTTGGTTGAAGCGCTAAAAATATTCGGTAGTGCCTCAGTTTGAATGTAACAGGCCGCGCCGCTATTCAGGCT
>DATCQF010000018.1:0-3372 GCA_036569735.1 Allostellaceae bacterium
GCGGCGGTCGGAGGCAGACGCGCGAGCGCTGAGAGGAGATGCGGGTGCCTGCAAATCTCCTGCAGCAGCAGGTGGAACAGGTCGCAGACAGGGCCCTGTGAAGGGTCGGGAGACGTGCGGGGCGGCTGTAGATTTCCTGCAGAAAACAGCGGTCCGCCGGGACAGTGATCGAGATGCGGGCTGGCTGCAAATGTGCTGCAGAAGCAGCCAGGGCGGCGCTGTTCGAAAAGGGCCGGCGGGGAATCCCGCCACCCGGGGCAATCGCCAGCCCGCCCGCTTCCTGCGCATCGCCCGGCCACCTCAAGCCGCGTTGTTCCGGGCGGCGATCCGACAGGTGCCGATCGCGCGGCGCGGTGCTAACCTCGCTCCATGTCGTCGGCTGATCCAGAAGGCCCCGGGCCGCCTATCCCCGCAGCGAGCGCGCTGGCACTGCTCGAATGGCAGATCGCGATGGGCGCCGACGAGGCAATCGGCGAGATCGCAGCCGATCGGCTGGCCCCGCCACCGCCCCCACCGGCCGCCGCGCTGCCCGCGGCCGCGGTGGCCGCCCCGCGCCAGCCAGCAGTCGCCGCCGCGCCGTCGGTGGTCAGTCCCCCGGGCGCGTTCGCCGAGTCGCTCGCGGAGGCGGCGCAATCGGCGCGACTGGTGGCCGCTGGCGCCGCGACGATCGAGGCGCTGGGCGCGCTCGTCGCCGCCTTCGACGGCTGCCCCCTGAAGCGCACCGCGACCACCACGGTGTTCATGGACGGCAACCCGGCGGCGCCGGTGATGATCATCGGCGAGGCGCCGGGGGCCGACGAAGACCGCATCGGGCGGCCCTTTGTCGGGCGCAGCGGGCAATTGCTCGACCGCATGCTGGCGGCGATCGGGCTCGACCGCACCACGGTCCAGATCACCAACGTCATCTATTGGCGCCCGCCCGGCAACCGGAAGCCGACCAGCGCCGAGATCGCCGCCTGCCTGCCGTTCGTGCTGCGCCATATCGCGCTGGCCCGGCCTCAGGTGGTGGTGCTGGCCGGCGGCACGGCGGCGAGCGCGCTATTGCCGCTGAGCGAGGGGATCACCCGGCTGCGCGGGCGCTGGTTCGACCTCGCGGTGCCCGGGCTCGATGCGCCGGTCCCCACCCTGCCGATGTTCCATCCGTCGTTTCTGCTGCGCGCTCCCGAGCGCAAGCGCGAGGCCTGGCGCGACCTCCTGGCGCTCAAGGCGCGCCTCGATGTGCTCGCCAATGCCTGAAAGCCGGCGGAAGGCGCTGCGCTTTTCCGCCCTACGGCGCGGGACGGAGTAGGTGTAGGGCGGAAAAGCGCAGCGTATTCCGCCGCGTCGCGTTGTCTGGCGCCGATGCGCTCATTATGTTGCGGGCACCGGAAGAGGGAGTGAGCGATGCCAGGCCGCCTCGACGACAACCGCCCGTTCCTTCCCGTCAACATCGCGCTGTTGACCGTGTCGGACACCCGCACCCCGGCCGACGACCGCTCGGGCAACACGCTGGCCGAGCTGGCGGTGGCTGCCGGGCATAAGATCACTGTCCGGCGCATCGTGCGCGACGAATTCGAGGCGATCGCCGAACAGCTGCGCGACTGGATCGTCGACCCCGACATCGATGTCGTGATCGCGACCGGGGGGACCGGCGTCACCGGCCGCGACGTCACGCCGGAGGCGTTTCACAGCGTCTATGACAAGGAGATCGCCGGGTTCGGCGAATTGTTCCGCTGGCTCAGCTATGAGAAAATCGGAACTTCGACGATCCAGAGCCGCGCCACCGGCGGGGTCGCCGGCGGCACCTATCTGTTCGCGCTGCCCGGCTCGCCCGGCGCCTGCCGCGACGCCTGGGAGGGGATCCTCGTCCACCAGCTCGACAACCGCTTCCGCCCGTGCAATTTCGTCGAGCTGATGCCGCGCCTGCAGGAGCACCTGAAATCGTAAGTTGGACCGCCTCAAAACCCGCGGCGCGGGGCGCGGCAGCGGTAGGCGGCGCCGTCGTCGACATCCTCGAGGCCCGCGGCAAAGCCGACCCGGAACCGGCGCGGCAGATTGTCCAGCACGTCGGCGAGCGCGTGCGGCCCGGACCAGCGCACCCGGCCGAAGAGCGGCGGCAGGCATGGGCAGCGGCGGGCGCCGACCAGCCAGAACCCGCCATCGCCGGCGGGGCCGAAAACGACATCGTGGCGCCCGAGCTGGCGGAACGCGTCAGCGATATGGTGTGCGCCAAGGGCGGGGATGTCGGTGCCGACCAGCACCGCCGGGTCGGGCGGGCAGGCGGCGAGCGCGCGGCGCATGCGCTGGCCGAGGTCGCCCCCGCCCTGCGATGCGACGGCGACGCCAGGCGGCCAGAGGCGGGCACGCTGGCGGGCGCGCTGCGGCGTCACCGCGAGGCGCAACCGCCAGCGCCGGTCGCGCCCAAGGCGGCGGGCCAGCAATCCCAGCATCGCCCGCTCGAAGCGCAGCGCCGCGGCGTCGCCGACATCGCGCGCCAGGCGGCGCTTGCCCATGCCCAGCCGCGGCTCTCGCACGAACAGCACGAGATGGCGGCGGATCATCGGTAGAGCCGCGCGATCCGCCGCGGCGGCACCCGCATGAAATACAGGGAGAGGCACAGCATGTTGCGCAGCATCCGGCCGACATACCCGTCCCGCCGGTAGCGCCACGCCGAGGCGTAGAGCGGCGCGCCGAGCGGCGCCAGGCGGCGGCGGCCGAGCCGGCGCACCAGATCGACGTCCTCCATCAAGGGGATCGTCCTGAACCCGCCGACCCGGTCGTAGAGCGCGCGGGCGATCAGCAGCCCCTGGTCGCCATAGGGCAGCGCCAATGCCCGGCAGCGCCACGCGACGATACGTTCGAGGCGCCGCGCCGGCGGGCTCCGATCATCGAGCGCGAAGGCGAAATAGCCGGCGCGTCCCGTGGCGCCCGGCGCCATGATAAAGGCCTCGACCGCCTGCTGCCAGCCCGGCGCGACGCGGCAATCGGCATGCAGGAACAAGAGCCAATCGCCGCAAGCCGCGGCGGCGCCGGCGGCAAGCTGGGTCCCTCGCCCGCGCGCCGCGACGAGGGTCCGCGCTCCGGCGGCATGGGCGACCCCGACGGTATCGTCGGCCGACCCGCCATCGGCGACGATGATCTCGCGGATCAGCCGGGCGCCGCCGAGCGCGGCCAGCGTCGCGGGCAACTCACCGGCGGCGTCGAGCGCCGGAATCACCACCGACACAGCATTATGTTCTTGAATTGTTCCCATCGGTCCGGCATGATGCGCTGCATGGATATGCCGGGCAGCGTCAAGCCGCGCAAGGGCCGCGGCGCCGTGAGCAACGACACCGGGCGCTTCGAGATCGAGCGGCGGGTCGCGTTCGACGACGGCTGGGGGGTGCCGGGGAG
>DATCQF010000019.1:0-7259 GCA_036569735.1 Allostellaceae bacterium
GCGTATACACGGTGCGACGATGGGTCGCACCTTCCTGCCCACCGCGCTCGCGAGACGCGCTGACGCAGGAGGCGCGGCCCCGCGAACCAGCGGTTCGAAAGGAGAGGCCCGTGCATATCCGAAATCCCGTCGAATGGGGCGTGGACCAGATCAGGCACGCCGGCACGGCGATCGAGTCGGCGGGCCGCGCGCGCGAGGCCCAGGACCTGCCGCTCCCGGCAATCCGCCGCATCACGCTGGCGGATTTGCGCGATGCCCTCGCCCGGGGATTCGAGGATTTCGCCGCGTTCCGCAGCGACGTCCTGTTCCTCTGCGTGATCTACCCGGTCGTCGGCCTCTTTCTGGCGCGGCTCGCCTTCGGGTACGAGATGCTGCCGCTGGTGTTCCCGCTCGCGTCCGGGTTCGCGCTGATCGGGCCGGTGGCGGCGGTCGGGCTTTACGAGATGAGCCGCCGGCGCGAGGCCGGGGCCGAGGTCAGCTGGGCGGATGCGTTCGGCGTGATCCGCGCGGACTCGTTTGCCGCGATCGTGCGGTTCGGCCTCCTCTTGATGGCGATCTTTCTCGCCTGGCTCAACGTCGCGATCGCGATCTACGATTTGACCCTCGGCCCCGCGCCGCCGGCGTCGCTCAGCGGCTTTGCCCGCGACCTGTTCACGACCGATGCGGGCTGGGTGCTGATCGGGGTCGGGATCGGGGTCGGTTTCCTCTTTGCCGTGCTGGTGCTGGCGATCAGCGTCGTCTCGGTGCCGCTGCTGCTCGACCGCGAGGCCGGGGTCACCACCGCCATCGGGACATCGCTGCGCGCCGTGGCGCTCAACCCGGGCCCGATGGCGGTCTGGGGCCTCGTCGTCGCCGCCGGGCTGGCGATCGGCTCGATCCCCTTGTTCCTCGGCCTCATCATCGTGATGCCGGTGCTCGGGCACGCGACGTGGCACCTCTACCGCCGGGTCGTCGCGCCCTGATCACCGGCGAGCGCCCCGCCCCTAGCGCGGGAAGTTCAGCTCGACCATCACGTTGTTGTTGTCGGGGAAGAACAGCTGGTCGATCGCCGGGCTGGCGATGTGGTTCTCGCGGTATTTGACGCCTTTTTTCTCGAGCGTCGCCTTGACCGCGGGGAAATCCGTTGCGAGGAAGGCGAAATGGTCGAAGGGGCCCGTGTCGTTCGACGGGCCGCCGCCGATCGCGTTGACCCGCGGCACCAGGTGCACCACCGGCACGTCGCCGCAATAGAGCCAGTAGCCCGGGAAATTTAGATCGGGGCGAAACCCGACCTTGAGCCCGAGCACGTCGCGGTAGAAGTCGCGGGTGGCTTCGAGATCGTTGGTCTGCACGGTGACGTGATGCAATGCGTTGAGCGCCATTGCCGCTCCTCCCTCGATGATCGATGAAACGCCCCCGGTCTCTATAGCACCGGCGCCCTCACCTGCGCCAATCCCTCGCCAGCGCCGCGGCGCGATGCTACCGTCATCCACACGGGAAACCGCCGGGCTACGACCGGCGGCGAGAGGAGGCGGCAGCATGAAGGTCTCGTTCTTCGAAACCGGTCGTTATCCGGTGCCCGCCGACATTCCGCGCGAATGGCCGGTACCCTCCGGGGCCTATGACCCCGCGGTCGGCGCCAAGGCCTACCAGGGCATGGTCGAGCGCGCCCGTTTCGTCCAGAAGCTGGGCTTCGACTGGATCAGCCTCTCCGAACACCACTATTCGCCGCGCATCCTGACCCCGTCGCCGCCCTTGTCGGCCGCCCATCTCGCCAGCCACGTCGAGGGCATCAAGATTGCCCTCCTCGGCCCGATCGTGCCCGTGAGCAACCCGATCCGGGTCGCCGAGGAACTGGCGATGCTCGACACGATGCTGCCGGGCCGCTTCGTCTTCGGCCTCCTGCGCGGCACGACCAACGAATACCTCAGCTACGACCTCAACCCGAAGGAGGCGCGCGAGCGCACCGACGAGGGGATGGAGCTGATCCTCAAGGCGTGGTCCGAGCCGCAGCCCTTTGGCTGGCAGGGCCGCTATTTCCAGTACCGCACGGTGTCGATCTGGCCGCGCCCGCAGGAGCAGTCGCAGCGGCCGACCTATGCGCTCGGGGTCAGCGCCGAGGCGGCCGATTTCGCCGCGCGCCATCGTCTGGGGCTCGGCGTCTCGTACGGCAACGTCGAGCTGATGGCCAAGTCGACCGGCTATTACCGCCAGCGCTGCACCGAGTACGGCTGGGAGCCCGGACCCGACGACATCATCTGGCGCGCCAACATGATCTTGGGCGAGACCGACGAGGCCGCCGATGCGGCGCTCGAACGGCGCAGCGCGCAGAGCCAGGCGCCGTTCCCGATCGGCGCCCGGTTGCGCAGTGCCCTCATCGAGCAGGACAAGCGCAATGTCGGCGGCGAGAAGCGCCCGGCCAATGTCGGCGGCATCCTGCCGATCAGCTTCTGCGGCGGCCCGGATCGCGTGATCAAGCAGATCAAGGAGGCGCGCGAGAAGATCGGGGTCGGCGTCCTCGATCTGTCCCTGGCCGATCCCGGCGGGGGCGACACCGACGCGATGATGTCAAAGATCGAGCTGTTCGGCAAAACCGTGCTGCCGCGCATCCGCGAGATTTGAGCGGCGGCACCTAAAGTAGAGGGAATATTCGGCGTGGCAGAAGCAGCTTCATCACCGCCGCCCAATGGCGCGACACCGCGCGAGGGCAATGTCGAGGCCGACGGGTTTCGCATCCGATACCGCGAGGCGGGGGAGGGGACGCCGCTGGTGCATCTGCACGGCGCTGGCGGGCTGCGCTGGAGCCCGGCGCACGATCTGCTGGCGCGGCATTTCCGGGTGATCGCCTTCGAGATGCCCGGTTTCGGCGACTCGCCCGAGAACACGCAAACCCGAACGATGGCCGAATACGCGGCGACGATGACCCGCGCCGCCGATGCGCTGCGCCTCGACAAGTTCAACCTGTGGGGCACCTCGTTCGGCGGCAAGACCGCGCTATGGCTGGCCGCGCAGGCGCCGGAGCGGGTGCTTGCCCTGGTGCTCGAATCGCCGGCGGCGATCCGCCCGGAAAATTTCGCGATTCCCGCGGGGACACCGGAGGAGATGGCGCGCCGGCTTTATGGCCATCCGGAGCGCCTCAAGTCGATCCCGGTGGCCGATCCCGCGATCCGGGCGAAGACGCAGCCATTGGTCAACCGGCTGCTCGCCCCGCCGCGCGATGCGGAACTGGAAGCCCGCATGGCAACGATGGAGACGCCGACCCTGGTGCTGTTCGGCACGCTGGATCATGTAATTCCGCCCGAGATGGGCCGCCATTACAAGGCGTTGATGCCGAACTGCCATCTGGTGCTGGTGTACGATGCCGGGCATGTGATCGGCGCCGAGCGGCCCGAGGCGTTTTCCGAGGTCGTCGAGGACTTTCTCGAACGCCACGAGGCCTTTCTGATCAGCCGCACTGAAACGCTGATCCACCCGTAAGCTTGTTTGTCATTCCGGGACGACCCAAGGGGTCGGGCCTGGAATCCAGGAACACCGGCTTCTGGAAAATGGATTCCGGGTTCGCCGCTGCGCGGCGCCCCGGAATGACGAGGAGAGTATCTACCGGAACATGCGGCCTTCCGGCGGCAGGCCCATCAGCATCTGGCCGACCGTCTCGAAATGGATGGGGCGGCCCTGGCCCTGCTGGGTTCCGGCGTGGATGTCGCGCATGCGGCGTTCGAGCGGGTTGTTCTCGAAAATCGCCGACGCCCCGGCCGCGTGATAGACCGTCGCGACGACGTCGCGCGACTGATGGATCGCCCAGGTCGCGGCGAGGCGCAGCTGCGGATGGTGTTCGGGGCTGATCCGGCCGGTTTCCCGCGCCTCGTCCCACATCTCGCCGATGACGCCGCGCAGATAGGCCCGCGCCGATTTGAGCTTCGCCTCGCATTGCCCGATCTGCGACTGGATGACGTTGTTCTCGCGCAGCGTCCCTCGTGAACCGCGCGGCACCTTGTCGCGCGCGATCTCGATAAAGGCGTCGAAGGCGCCGCGCGCGATGCCGAGCGACACGTGCGAGAAACTCATCGCGTAGATCATCCCGCTGGTGAACTGGTAGAGCGGGCTCGGCTCCTGGCGCTCGGCATCGTTGTCGCGCGAGGCGGTATAGGCGGCCGGCACGAAATGATCGTCGAAGCGGTAGCTGTCGCTGCCGGTGCCGCGCAGCCCCAGCACCTGCCAGTTGTCGATGACCGTGGCCTCGCGCTTCGGCACCAGCATGGTGCGAACGAGCTGGCGTCCGTTGAGGCCGAGGCGCGGGGTGCCATCTTGCTCGAAGATCGGGCAATGGGCGCCGAGCCAGGTCGCGTGGCGGCTCCCGGTGGCGAAGCCCCATTGCCCGGTGACCCGGTAGCCGCCCGGGGCGGCGACGCACTTCCCGGCGCCGGGAAGTTCCGGCCCCCAGGCGAGAATGCCGCGCGGTGGCCCGAAGACCTCCTTGGCGATCTCGTGCGCGAGGTAGGGCGCGGTCATCGAGCACCCCGAATTCTGCCCGAGCGACCACGCGGTGCTGCCATCGGCCTGGCCCAGCGTTTCGAGGACCGCGGTGTAGGTCAGCGGGTCTAATTCGGCGCCGCCGATCGACTTCGGCAGCAGCATCTTGAAGATGCCGCGCTCGACCAGCGCCTCGACGACGCTTTCGGGCAACTGCCGGTGCCGCTCGATCTCGTCGCCGGCGGCGCGCAGCATCGGCTGCAGCTCGCGCGCCCGGTCGAGATAGCTCCGCGCCAGCTTCGCCTCGTCGCGCGCCTCGATCCCGTCCATCACCCTCTCCTCAAAACCCGCCGCCGGTGTCGCCCGCTGTCGCCGCCGCGCATTGTGCCGGCATTGCGACGCAATGGGAAATGCCGAGGCGGTATTACCGGACATGCATCCCGGTCATCCCCGCCCCCCCGTTGTCATCGCGGCGAAAGCCGGGACCCATTTTTCACCCACTGAGGCGGCGGCACCATGGATCCCGGCCTTCGCCGGGATGACACCTAAACCGCGGCCGCGCGCAGCTTGTCCAAGCCCTGCGCCAGGTCGGCGATCAGGTCTTGCGGGTCTTCGAGACCGATATGGATGCGGATGCCGGGGCCTTCGGCGTCCCATTTTGTCGCGGTGCGGATGCGCTCGGGGTACATCGGCTGGATGAGGCTCTCGAAGCCGCCCCAGCTGGCGCCGATGCCGAACAGGTCGAGCGCGTCTATCAGCGCGTAGACCGCTTCCTTCGGCGCCGGCTTCAAGATGACGCCGAAGAGCCCGCAGGCGCCGAGGAAATCGCGCTTCCACAGCGCGTGACCGGGGTCCTCGGGCAAGGCCGGGTAGAGCACGCGCGAGACTTCCGGCCGGGTCTGCAGCCAGCGCGCTACTGCTAGTGCGTTCCTCTGGTGGCGCTCCAGCCGCGCGCTCAAGGTGCGCATGCCGCGGAGCGCGAAAAACACGTCGTCCGGGGCCGCGCTGTGCCCGATCTGCGCCATCGCCGAGCGCACCGGGAGGAAACTCTCCTCGTTGGTGATGACGGCGCCGAGCATCACGTCGGAATGGCCGCAGATGTATTTGGTCGCGGCGTGGATCGATACATCGACCCCGTGCTCGAACGAGCGGAACAGGTACGGGGTGCCCCAGGTGTTGTCCATCAGCACCTTGGCGCCGTGGCGGTGGGCGATTGCGGCGATCGCCGGGATATCCTGCACCTCGAAGGTCAGGGAGCCGGGCGACTCGCAGTAGACGACCTTGGTATTGGGCTTGATCAGCTTGGCGATGCCTTCCCCGATCAGCGGGTCGTAATACGTCGTCTCGACCCCGCATTTCTTGAGGATGCCCTCGCAGAAATTGCGCGCCGGCCCGTAGCAGGAATCGACCATCAGGCAATGGTCGCCGGCGCCCAGCAGCGCCTGCAGCGGGGCGGTGACCGCGGCCAGCCCCGACGACATCAGCATGGCGCGATAGCCGCCTTCGATCCGGGCGAGCAATTCCTCGAGCGGGAATGTCCCCGGCGTGCCGTGCAGCCCGTAGCGCACCCCGGTGAACGGCGGTGCCGCGCGCTTAGCCTCCCATTCGGCCATGTTTTTCGAGAGGATCGTCGAGGCATGGTAGACCGGCGGGTTGACGACGCCGAAATTGGCCTCGGGGTTGCGCCCGACATGGGTTAAGAGCGTGTCCTTGCGATAGTTGCGCGGCCGATCGTCGTTTTTCATGATCGGGTAGCTTTCTCCTGGACGGGCTCGTGAGCGGGACCGCTTGCAGTTATCACAGCTTGGCCGCCGGCTCGACGAAATCGCGCGCCATCTCCTCCAGCCCGGCGACGATCTCGGCCTCGTCGCGGGGCCGGCCGCGCAGCAGCAGCGCGACCTCCTCGGCGCCGGCGTCGCGGTAGCGCTGCAGATCGTCCGGGGTGATCTTCTCGGTGTAGGGCGAGACCGCGAGGGTGACGTCGGAGCGCCGGCGCCCGCCCGCCCGCAGCAGCTCCTCGATCCGCCGGATCTTCGGGGCGGCCTCGGCCGGCGACACCTTGAAGCCGAGCCAGCCGTCGCCGTACTCGGCGACCCGGCGCAACGCCGCCGCGCTCTCGCCGCCGAACCACACCGGTATGCCTTTCTCGCCGACCGGCTTCGGATAGCTCGCCACGCCGGTGAACCGGACGAACTCGCCGGCATGCGAGCTGCGCGGCTCGGTCCACAGCTTGCGCATCACGTCGATGTACTCGCGGGTCCGCGCGCCGCGCCGCTCGAACGGCACCCCAAGCGCTGCGAACTCCTCGGCGAGCCAGCCGACCCCGGCGCCAAGGATGAACCGGCCGCCGGAGAGCCGGTCGAGCGTCGCCGCGGTCTTGGCGAGAATGAGCGGGTTGTGCTCGGGAACCAGGCAAATCCCGGTGCCGAGGCGGATCGTACTGGTCGCGGCCGCGACGTAGGCGAGGGTGGTGAAGGGGTCGGCGATCGGCAGGTTGGAAGGCCCCGGAAACTGGCCGCTCGAATACGGGTATTTCGACGCGTACTCCTCCAGGAGAACGACGTGCTCGGGCGCCCAGATCGTCGCAAAGCCGAGCCGCTCGGCGGCCATCGCCACCGCCCGCAGGATTTGCGGGTCGACCGTCGCGCCGATGCCGACCGCGAAATATCCGATCTTCATGCTCGTCGCTCTTCTTTGTCCAGGGCCGTCCGAGGATAGGTTTCGACGCTGGCGTCCACAAGCGAGTACGGCCCCTTTCCCCAGGGTGTCATTGCGAGGAGCGAAGCGACGAAGCGATCTCGATCCGGTTG
>DATCQF010000020.1:0-6888 GCA_036569735.1 Allostellaceae bacterium
GATCACCGCGGCGCTCCCCTCGTTCAGCGGCACGATCCTGCAGCGCCCGCCGGCCTATTCGGCGATCAAGATCGCCGGCCGGCGCGCCTATGCGCTGGCCCGCGCCGGCCGCGCGCCCGAAATGGCTGCCCGCCCGGTCGAGATCGCCGGGTTGCGCCTCCTGTCGGCGGCCGACCCGGATCACGCCGATTTCGAGGCGGTGGTCGGCGAGGGCACCTATATCCGCGCCCTTGCCCGTGACCTGGCGGAGGCCCTGGGAACCCTCGGCCACATCGCCGAACTGCGCCGCCTCAGGGTCGGCCGCTTTGCCGAGAGCCGGGCGATTTCGCTGGATTGCGCGGTGGCACTTGGGCATAGTCTCAATGTTTCCGAGCATCTGTTGCCGATCGAGACGGCGCTGGACGACATCCCGGCCCTCGCCTTGACGGCAGAAGAAGCGGCTCGGCTGCGTCACGGTCAGCGAGTCACGCCGGAGGATGCGCACGAACGCGCACGCCTCATTGAAATCGCCGAGGGCACCATCGTCGGCGCGCGGCATGATCGGCTGCTTGTTGGCTTGGCGCGGATCGAGGGCGGCGCGCTTCGGCCGGTGCGCATCATCAATCGTTGAAGGGGCTTTACCCGATGTCGATAACTGCCGAACGCAAGCAGACCGTGATCGGCGAATACGCCGTCAAACCGGGCGATACCGGCTCGCCCGAGGTCCAGGTCGCGATCCTCTCGGAGCGCATCCGCAACCTGACCGACCACCTCGGCACCCATAAGAAAGATTTCCATTCGCGGCGCGGGCTTCTGGTCATGGTCGGGTTGCGCCGCCGGCTGCTCGATTACCTGAAGCGCGCCGATTCCGACCGCTACGCGACCTTGATCGGTCGCCTCGGCCTGCGGCGTTGATTTTTCGCCGTTCGCGGGCGGGCCCCCCCTTGAAATCGCCGGCCGGATTGCGGCCGGCGCGAAAATTGCCATATTCGCGGAGACATGACGTTGACGCGATATTCGCGGCGCGGCTCGTCGCGCGGACAGCGCGCCGGGGGATGGCCTCCGGCAGCGCTGAAAGTCTGTTCGGAAGGATGATGATTGATGTTTCAGGTTTACCGTAAGGAGTTGATGTGGGGCGGGCGCCGCCTCGTGCTGGAGACCGGCAGGGTGGCTCGCCAGGCGGATGGCGCGGTGCTCGCGACCTATGGCGAGACGACGGTCTTGTGCACCGCCGTCGCGTCGAAAACGGCAAGGGCGGGGCAGGATTTTTTCCCGCTGACGGTCAACTACCAGGAAAAGACATTTGCCGCCGGCAAGATCCCCGGCGGCTTTTTCAAGCGCGAGGGCCGGCCTTCGGAAAAGGAGACGCTGACCTCGCGGCTGATCGACCGGCCGATCCGGCCCTTGTTCTTCCCGGGCTTCCTCAACGAAACCCAGGTCGTCTGCACGGTGTTGAGCCACGATCTGGAGAACGACCCGGATATCGTGGCGCTCATTGGCAGCTCGGCGGCGCTGACCCTGTCGGGGATCCCGTTTCTCGGGCCGATCGGCGGCGCCCGGGTCGGCTATATCGACGGCGCCTACGTGCTGAACCCGACGATCGACCGGCTGCCGTCATCGCAGCTCGACCTCATCGTCGCCGGCACCAGCGAGGGCGTGCTGATGGTCGAATCTGAAGCCAAGGAGCTGTCCGAGGAGATCATGCTCGGCGCGGTGACCTTCGGGCATAAAGGCTTCCAGCCGGTGATCGAGGCGATCATCGAGCTGGCCGAAACCTGCGCCAAGGAGCCCTGGGCGGTCGCCCCGCAGCTGGCCGACAAGGCAGCGGTCGCGGCCGAGCTGAAGGAGCTGATCGGACCGCAGATCGAGGCGGCCTACCGGGCGCAGGGCAAACAGGATCGCAGCAATCTCCTGGACGCGGCGAAGGCGGCGACCGCCGCGCGGTTTGCCGGCGACGATTCGCGCCAGACCCTCGCGCTGAAGCTCTTCAAGGACATCGAGAAGGACATCGTGCGCGGCGCCATCCTCAAGGATGGGCAGCGCATCGACGGCCGCGACACCAAAACCGTGCGGCCGATCGAATGCCAGGTCGGGCTCCTGCCGCGGGCGCATGGCTCGGCCTTGTTCACCCGCGGCGAGACCCAGGCGATCGTCGTCGCCACCCTCGGCACCGGCCAGGACGAGCAGATCATCGACGCGCTCGCCGGCGAGTACCGCGAAAGCTTCATGCTGCATTACAATTTCCCGCCCTACGCGACCGGGGAAGCCGGCCGCATGGGGTCGCCCGGGCGGCGCGAGATCGGGCACGGCAAGCTCGCCTGGCGCGCGGTGCGCCCGCTCCTGCCAACAAAGGAGAACTTCCCCTACACGATCCGCATCGTCTCCGAGATCACCGAGTCGAACGGTTCGTCGTCGATGGCCTCGGTGTGCGGCGCCTCGCTCGCGCTGATGGACGCCGGAGTGCCGCTGGTGCGTCCGGTCGCCGGTATCGCGATGGGGCTGATCAAGGAGCCCGAGGGCTTTGCCGTCCTGTCGGACATTCTCGGCGACGAGGACCATCTCGGCGACATGGACTTCAAGGTGGCCGGGACCGACCGGGGGATCACTGCGCTGCAAATGGACATCAAGATCACCTCGATCACCGAGGAGATCATGCGCGTCGCGCTGGCGCAGGCGCGTGACGGCCGCGGTCACATCCTCGGCGAGATGGCAAAGGCGCTGACCGGCGCGCGCGAGGAGGTCAGCGGGAACGCCCCGCGGATCACCACGATCTCGATCCCCAAGGACAAGATCCGCGAAGTCATCGGCTCGGGCGGCAAGGTGATCCGCGAGATCACCGAGACCACCGGCGCCAAGATCGACATCGACGACGACGGCACCATCAAGGTGGCGGCGGTCGACGCCACCGCGGCGCAGGCCGCGATCGACTGGATCCGCGGCATCGTCGCCGAGCCGGAACTGGGCGCCATCTATAACGGCAAGGTGGTCAAGGTCGTCGATTTCGGGGCCTTTGTGAACTTCCTCGGCGCCAAAGATGGCCTTGTCCATATCAGCGAACTGGCGCAGCAGCGTGTCGGCAAGGTCGCCGACGTGGTCAAGATGGGCGACACGGTCAAGGTCAAGGTCCTCGGCTTCGACGATCGCGGCAAGGTGAAGCTCAGCATGCGCCAGGTCGACCAGCAAAGCGGGGAGGATCTGGACGCGGCCCGGCGACAGCCGGAACCGGCGCAGGCGACGGTCTAGGTAAAGCCCCGTGGCCGGGTCAAGCCCGGCCGCGGGGATTGGGCGAGTGAACCACTTGATCGCACCTGACATAGAGCCTCCGAAATCGTCGGCTCAGTTCACTGGCCCGATGCTTTCTCCCGTCATCGGCCCCGGCGTGGGCCCCGTCATCGCCCCGGTGATCGGCCCGGTCATCGGGCACCGGGGCGCGGCGGCGCACGCACCGGAAAATACGCTGGCCGGGCTGCGGCGCGCCAAGGCGCTGGGCTGTGACTGGGTCGAATTCGACGTGCGGCTGACCGGCGACGGCGCGCCCGTCCTGTGCCACGACGCATCTCTCGACCGTACCACCAGCGGCAGCGGGCTGGTTTCGGCCACCTCGTTGGCGGCGATCCGGGAATGCGATGCCGGCAGCTGGTTCGACCCGGGTTTTGCCGGCGAGAGGGTGCCGAGTTTGCAGGAGGCGCTGGTGCTCGCCGCCGAACTCGGCCTCGGTGCCAATGTCGAGTTGAAGTCCGATCGGGGTCGCGAATACGCGACCGCGGCGGCGGTCGCGGGCACCGTTCGGCGGCTGGGCAGCCGCGCTCCCGTGGTGCTGGTGTCGAGCTTCCTCCAATCCGCGCTGGTTGCGCTGTTGGAGCTTGCCCCGGAGATCCCCCGCGGTGTCCTCTTTCGTGTGGTGCCGCGCGGCTGGGCCGAGGTGGCGCTCCGGCTGGGCTGCACGACGGTCGGCGCCGACCATCGCCGTTTGCGGCCACGCCGCGTCGCCGCGGTCCGCGCCGCGGGGTGCCATCTGGCCGCCTATACCGTCAACGACCCGGCGCGCGCGGATCTGTTGTTCGCGTGGGGGGTGACTTCCGTTTTTTCCGATGCGCCTGATATAATTCGGCCCCATGTGAATCGCCGCGATGTAATTCGCCCCGATGTAATTCGCAGCGTGAGCGCGGGGCACCACCCGGCCTGGGCGCGGCAAGGAGCCAACCGGTGATGCGGCTCAATCCGATCGTGATTTCCGGCCGCGAGGTGCTGCCGCTGGTCGAAGGCGGCAAGGGCATTTCGATCTCGAACGGCGAGAGTTCGGGCGCCTGGGCCGCCTCGGGTGCGGTCGGCACCTTCTCCGGCGTCAATGCCGACAGCTACAACGAGGCGGGCGAACTGATCCCGCAGGACTATTTCGGCCGGACCCGGCGCGAACGCCACGAGGAGCTGGTCGCCTATGCCATCGCCGGCGGGATTCAGCAGGCGCGCGTTGCCTATGAGCGCTCCAACGGCGAAGGCCGCATCCACATGAATGTGCTGTGGGAGATGGCGGCGGCCGAGCGGGTGCTGCATGGCGTGCTCGAAGGGGCGCGCGGCCTCATCCACGGCGTCACCTGCGGTGCCGGCATGCCCTACCGGATCGCCGAAATCTCCGCCAGCTATGGCATCCACTACTATCCGATCGTGTCCTCGGCGCGCGCCTTCCGCGCCTTGTGGAAGCGGGCCTACCACAAATTCTGCGACTGGCTCGGCGGCGTCGTCTACGAGGACCCGTGGCTCGCCGGGGGTCATAACGGCCTGTCGAACAGCGAGGATCCCGACCGCCCGGAGCCGGCCCTTCCGCGGGTTCGCGAGCTGCGCAACCTGATGACCGAATTCGGCCTCGCCGAGACGCCGATCTTCATGGCCGGAGGGGTGTGGTGCCTGCGCGAATGGAAGGACTGGATCGGCAATCCCGAGCTCGGTCCGATCGCCTTCCAGTTCGGGACGCGGCCGCTTCTGACCCGCGAGAGCCCGATCTCCGAGGCGTGGAAACGCCGGCTGTTGACCCTGCACGAGGGCGACATGCTGCTCAACCGGTTCAGCCCGACCGGGTTCTACTCCTCTGCGGTGCGCAACGATTTTCTCAGGGAGCTGGAGGAGCGCACCGAGCACCAGGTCGCCTATACCGTCGAGCGGGTCGGGGAACATGTCGCGCCGTTCCACGTCGGCGCCCGCGGTCGCCTGGTATATCTGACGGCGCAAGATCGCGAGTCGGCGCAGGGCTGGGTCGCCCGGGGGTTCACCGAGGCGCTGCGCACCCCGGATTCGACCCTCATTTTCGTCAACCCGGCAAAGGCGCTCGAAATCCGCACCGACCAGATCAACTGCATGGGCTGCCTCAGCGCCTGCCAGTTCTCGAACTGGGCGCAAAACGAGCAGGCCACGACCGGCAAGACGCCCGACCCGCGCAGCTTCTGCATCCAGAAGACGCTGCAGGCGATCCGCCACTCCGACGACGTCGAATTCCAGTTGATGTTCGCCGGCCACAACGCGTACCGCTTTGCCTCCGATCCGTTCTACGCGAATGGCTACGTGCCGAGCGTAAAGCACCTGGTGGAGCGCCTGCAAACCGGCGATTGAGAGGCTCCCGTTCAGCGCGCTTTATTTTTGCGCCGACGCCGCCTATCATTGGCGCCATGGATCTGCCCCAACCTTCACCCGCGGTGCCCTCGCCAGCGGTGATCGAGCGCCTGCGTGCCGTCGGGCTGAGGCCGACACGGCAGCGCCTCGCGCTGACCCGGCTTTTGTTCGACAAGGGCGATCGCCACGTCACCGCCGAGCAACTGCACGGCGAAGTGCTCGCCGCGGCGATTCCCGTCTCGCTCGCCACGGTCTACAACACGCTCCACCAATTCACCGCGGCCGGGCTCTTGCGCGAGGTCGTGGTCGAGCCCGGGCGGTCCTATTTCGACACCAACATCGATGACCATCATCATTTCTTCAGCGAGTCGGTCGGCTCCTTGCAGGACATCCCCGGTGAGGACGTCGTGGTCAGCGGGCTCCCGCTGCCTCCGGCCGGCACCGAGATCCGCCGGGTCGAGGTCATCGTCCGCATCGGGCCGGAGCGCTGACCCCGGCGCCAACTGCCCAGCTAGTTTGGAATTTTTCTGAACTGTTGACTCGGCTCCGCAGCGGACTATAAATCACCCTATCGAGTCGGCTCGGCCGCGTTTTCGCGACCGCCCGTTCCAAGAACATCGAGGGACGGATGGCGTATCTTGACAATCGGATGACCGCAGAACCGGCCGCGGATGACCTCTGCGAGGTGGCTGGTGCTCGCTTTCGCTACCGGCCGGCCGCGTAGCGGCGGGACACCGTAATTCATCGTTACCGTGATTCATCGTTAACGGGAGGAGATCTCAGAATGGCACAGCAAGACGACGTCGCCTTGATGGCGCACCTGATGCGGCGGGCCGGCTTCGGAGCGGGCCGCGACGAAATCGAAGCGCGCGCGGCCAAGGGCTACGAGGCCACGGTGGAAGAACTGCTCCACCCCGAGACCCAGCCCCCGGTCGATGCCTATACGCTGTTGCGCTATCAGCCAGCATCGCTGCTGCCGGGCGGGCAGCCGCCGATGGGCAACCTCAACTGGATGTTCTACCTGGTCAACACCCAGCGGCCTCTCCAGGAGAAGACCGCGCTGTTCTGGCACCATGTGTTCGCCACCGGCAATTCCAAGGTCGACAATTACGACCAGCTGCTGGAGCAGATCGACATCTTCCGGAAGCGCGGCCTGGGCAGTTACCGGGACCTCCTGCTCGAGATGGCCAGAAACCCGACGATGATCTTCTGGCTCGACAACCAGCAGAACCACGGGACGGCGGTCAACGAGAATTGGGGACGGGAACTCCTCGAGCTGTTCAGCCTGGGCGCCGGAACCTACAC
>DATCQF010000021.1:0-15927 GCA_036569735.1 Allostellaceae bacterium
GAATCTGGTGCCGCTGTGTGCGTTGGCACGATGGGTCCCGGCTTTCGCCGGGAATGCGGGAGGGTGTCGTGCCTAGGCGCACCGACATCCACAGCATCCTCATCATCGGGGCCGGGCCGATCGTGATCGGGCAGGCCTGCGAGTTCGATTATTCCGGGGCGCAGGCGTGCAAGGCGCTGAAGGCCGAGGGCTACCGGATCGTCCTGGTCAATTCGAACCCGGCGACGATCATGACCGACCCCGATCTGGCCGACGCCACCTATATCGAGCCCATAACCCACGACATGGTCGAGCAGATCATCGCCCGCGAGCGTCCCGACGCGCTGTTGCCGACGATGGGCGGCCAGACCGCGCTCAATACCGCGATGGCGCTGGCCCGCTCGGGTGTCCTCACGCGCTACGGGGTCGAGCTGATCGGCGCCACCGAGGCGGCGATCGCCAAGGCCGAAGACCGCCAGCTGTTCCGCCAGGCGATGGACCGGATCGGCCTCCAATCGCCGACCAGCCGGCTCGCCGGTTCGCTGGAGGCCGCCCTGGAGGCGCTCGCTTCCGTCGGCCTCCCGGCGATCATCCGGCCGTCCTTCACCTTGGGCGGCACCGGCGGCGGCATCGCCTACAACACCGAGGAGTTCGAGGAGATCGTGCGCGGCGGGTTGCGCGCGTCGCCCAGCCACGAGGTGCTGATCGAGGAATCGGTGCTCGGCTGGAAGGAGTACGAGCTCGAGATCGTGCGCGACCGCAACGACAACTGCATCGTCGTCTGCTCCATAGAGAATGTCGACCCGATGGGGGTGCACACCGGCGATTCGGTGACGGTGGCCCCCGCGCTGACCCTGACCGACAAGGAATACCAGGTGATGCGCAACGCCGCGATCGCGGTCCTGCGCGAGATCGGCGTCGATACCGGCGGGTCGAACGTGCAGTTCGCGGTCAACCCGGAGGACGGCAGGCTCCTGATCATCGAGATGAACCCGCGGGTGTCGCGCTCCTCGGCCCTGGCGTCGAAGGCCACCGGGTTTCCGATCGCCAAGATCGCCGCCAAACTCGCGGTCGGCTACACGCTCGACGAACTCGACAACGAGATCACCCGCGTGACCCCGGCCTCGTTCGAGCCGACGATCGACTACATCGTCACCAAGATGCCGCGCTTTACGTTCGAGAAGTTCCCGGGGGCCGAGCCCCTGTTGACGACCTCGATGAAATCGGTCGGCGAAGCGATGGCGATCGGGCGCAGCTTTGCCGAATCGGTGCAGAAGGCGCTGCGCTCGCTGGAAACCGGGCTCGACGGCTTTGACGAGATCGCGATTCCGGGCGTCGAAGGCGCCGGCCCCGATGCCGTCAAGGCGGCGGTCAAGGCGGCCCTCGCCAAGCCCTCACCCGACCGGCTGCTGCTGATCGCGCAGGCCTATCGCCACGGCCTTACCACCGCCGAGATCAACGCCGCCTGCCGCTACGATAGCTGGTTCCTGGAGCGCATTCGCGAGATCGTCGAGGCCGAGGAGCGGGTGCGGCAGGGCGGGCTGCCGGACGATCCGACCGGCCTATTGCGGCTGAAGCAGATGGGTTTTTCCGACGCCCGCCTCGCCCGCCTTGCCGGCACCACGGAGGATGAGGCCGCCGCGCTGCGCCACCGGCTCGGGCTGTATCCGGTTTACAAGCGCATCGACACCTGCGCCGCCGAGTTCCCCTCGCTGACCCCGTACATGTATTCGTGCTACGAGGGCGACGGGGTGAGCCCGCCCGAATGCGAGGCCGACCCCACCGAGCGCGACAAGGTGATCATCCTCGGCGGCGGCCCCAACCGGATCGGCCAGGGGATCGAGTTCGATTATTGCTGCGTCCATGCCGCCTACAGCCTGTCCGAGGCCGGCATCGAGACGATCATGGTCAACTGCAACCCGGAGACCGTCTCGACCGATTACGACACCTCCGACCGGCTCTATTTCGAGCCCTTGACCGCCGAGGACGTCATCGAGATCGTGCGGGTCGAAAGCTCGCGCGGGCGCCTCCTCGGGGTCATCGTGCAGCTCGGCGGTCAGACCCCGCTCAACCTCGCGAAAGCGCTGGAGCGCGCCGAAATCCCGATCCTCGGAACTTCGCCCGATGCGATCGACCTCGCCGAGGACCGCCAGCGTTTCCAGCTTCTGCTGCGCGACCTCGGGCTGCGCCAGCCGGACAACGGCACCGCCTACTCGCCGGCCGAAGCCGAGCGAATCGCCCAGCGCATCGGCTACCCGGTGGTGATCCGGCCGTCCTATGTGCTGGGCGGAAGGGCGATGGAGATCGTCCACGACACCGCCGGGCTCAACCGCTACATCCGCCGCGCGGTCAATGTCTCGGGCACCAGCCCCGTCTTGATCGACCGCTATCTGCAGGACGCGATCGAGGTCGATGTCGATGCCGTCGCCGACGGCGACGAGGTCTATGTCGCCGGGATCATGGAGCATATCGAGGAGGCCGGGATTCATTCCGGTGACAGCGCCTGCTCTCTGCCGCCCTATAGCCTCGATCCCGAAACGATCGCCGAGATCGAGCGGCAGACCGTCGCCCTCGCCCGCGCGCTCGATGTCGTCGGGCTGATGAATGTGCAGTTCGCCGTCAAGGAGGGCGATGTGTACGTCCTCGAAGTCAACCCGCGCGCCTCGCGCACCGTGCCCTTCGTCGCCAAGGCGACCGGCGTGCCGATCGCCAAGATCGCGGCGCGCGTGATGGCCGGCGAGAAGCTGGCTGCCCTGCTCCCGAAGGGCGATCGCCGGCCGCGTCCTGGCGCGGGCCATGTCGCGGTCAAGGAGGCGGTGTTTCCGTTCGCGCGCTTCCCGGGGGTCGACCTGATCCTCGGGCCGGAGATGAAATCCACCGGCGAGGTCATGGGACTGGACACCGATTTCGGGCGAGCCTTCGCCAAGTCGCAACTCGGCAGCGGCACCGACCTGCCGCTGCGCGGCTGTGTCTTCGTCTCGGTGCGCGACCGCGACAAGGCAGCCCTGGTCGAGCCCTGCCGTCAGCTCGCCGCCTGGGGTTTTGAGCTGGTCGCGACCCGCGGCACCGCCAAGAAGCTCGGCGAGGAAGGCGTGCCGGTCGGCTCGGTCAACAAGGTGCAGGAGGGCCGCCCCGACATCGTCGACGAAATGCGCAGCGGCCGCATCCAGCTGGTGTTCAACACGACCGAGGGCGCGCAGGCGATCGCCGACAGTTTCAGCCTGCGGCGCACCGCCCTCACGCACGGCATCCCGTACTACACGACGGTCGCCGGCGCCCGCGCGGCGGTGCAGGCAATCGGGGCGCTGCGCGAGGGTTGCCTTGAAGTTGCGCCCTTGCAGTCCTACCTTTGAACGCCTGTTTTGCTCACGAGGCGCGAATCCCCGCTGATGAACAAGCTCCCGATGACCGCGGACGGCTATGCACGGCTGCAGGAGGAGATGAAGCGCCTCAAGACGGTCGATCGCCCGGCGGTCATCCGCGCCATCGCCGAGGCGCGCACGCATGGCGATCTGTCGGAAAACGCCGAATACCATGCCGCGCGCGAGCGCCAGAGCTTTATCGAAGGCCGCCTCGGCGAGCTCGAGGACAAGATCGCCCGGGCCGAGGTCATCGACGTCTCCAAGCTGTCGGGATCGGCGGTCAAGTTCGGCGCGACCGTCACCCTCGCCGATGAGGAGACCGACGAGGAGCAGACCTTCAGGATCGTCGGCGAGGACGAGGCCGACATCAAGAACGGCCGGCTCTCCGTGACCTCGCCCCTGGCGCGCGCCCTGATCGGCAAGACCAACGGCGACAGCGTCGAGGTATCGACCCCGCGCGGCAACAAATCCTACGAGATCGTCACCGTCGCCTTCGGCTGATACAGCCGCATTCCCGGCGGAAGCCGGGACCCACATCTCAACCGTCTCGGAAGCCGATTGGTGGATCCCGGCCTACGCCGGGATGACAAATGTCTATCGGCTCCTCGCAATGACGAGCTCTTGCGCCGCGAGGGGCTCGGTTTCCGGCGAGGCCTCGCCCAGCGGCACGCCGGGGGCGGCTTTGGAGACGCGCAGCATCAGCGCAGATTTGACATGGGCGACATTGGGCGCCGCGGTTAGCTTGACGCTGAGGAACCGCTGATAGCTGTCCCAGTCGGGCGCGACGATCTTCAGGAGGAAATCGGTCTCGCCGGCGAGCATGTGCGCCTCGCGCACTTCGGGCCAGGAAAGCACCAGGGTCTCGAACGCCTTGAGATCGCTCTCGGCCTGGCTTGCCAGCCCGATCTGGGCGAAGATCGTGACCGCGAAGCCGAGCGCCTCCGGAGCCAGATCGGCGTGATAGCCGCGAATGAGGCCGGCCGCTTCCAGCGCGCGCACCCGGCGCAGGCAGGGCGGCGGCGAGATGCCGACGCGGTGCGCGAGCGCGATATTGGTGATGCGGCCGTGGGCCTGCAGCAGCTGCAGGATTTGCCGGTCGATACGGTCGAGCTTTGGCCCGCGCATGCGCAATCCCGTCGTGTTCCGCCCGGTTGTGTTCCGCGACCGACCCCGAAATCGCCCTAACAATAGGAATTTCGCCGGCGCTGCGCAATTTTGTTGCGCCCGGGTAATATGCGCCCGGGTAATAGAAGTCCATGTCGGGGCCGCCTTGCCGCTGCGCCGCGGTTTCTCTAAACAAGGGGCGCATGGCCGCACCCTCCCCTGCCGCCGCCGCCGATCGGCCCGCTCAGCTGAGCCAGGACCGGCTGAGCGAGGCCTCTCTGAGCGCGCCGGCGCCGAGTGTTTGGGTGCTGCACGACGGTAAGCCCGGCATGGCGAGCCAGGCGCTGGGCCTCGCCGAAGCCACCGGGTTTGCCTTCACCGAACGGAAGCTGTCGATCCGCCGCCCCTGGGCGTGGCTGCCGCCGCAGCTCTGGCTGGCACCCCTCGACGCCGCGCGGGATTCGGGGCTGGCCCTGGTGCCGCCGTGGCCCGATCTGGTGATCGGCTGCGGCCGCAACACGGCGCGGCCGGCACTGGCGATCCGCCGGGCCAACGGCGGCCGCACCCTGGCGGCGCAAATCCAGGACCCGCGCGTCGGACGCGGCGAGTTCGACATGCTGTTCGTTCCCGAGCACGACCGCTTGCGCGGGCCGCGCATCGTGGTGACCGGCGGCGCCCTCAATCGCGTGACCGCGCAGCTTCTGGCCGCCGAGCGCCGCCGGTTCCCGGGGCTCGAAGCGCTGCCGCGGCCGATCCTCGGCGTCCTGATCGGCGGCTCGAACCGGACCTATCGGCTCGACCTCTCCCGGCTCGCCGAGATCGCCGAAATGGTCGCGGCGGTATTGCGGCAGAATGGCGGTTCGTCGGTGGTGACGCCGTCACGGCGCACTGGCGAATCTGGCCTTTCGGTGCTGCGCGAGCGGCTTGGGGGGGTGCCGGGGGCGATCTGGGACGGCACCGGCGACAACCCGTATTACGCTTATCTCGCGATCGCCGATGCCCTGCTGGTCACCGCCGATTCGGTGTCGATGGTCAGCGAAGCGGCGGCGACCGGGAAGCCCGTGCATATAATCGGGCTCGACGGTGGCGATGCCAAATTCGCCCGGTTTCACGAGACGATGCGACAAGCCGGCATTACCCGACCGTTTGCCGGCCGGATCGAGAGCTGGTCCTATGCGCCGCCCGACGACACCGCGCGGGCCGGCGCCGCGCTGCGCGAGGTGGTGCTCAAGCGGCTGGCTCTACGGGGGGCAGCCATGAACGATCGGCTTGTGTAATATCGGGCCGATCATGGCGTTGCGCATCGAAACCTTCGACAATCTCCGCGGCGGCAACACGCTCTACAAGGCGTTGACCCACCCGCATGCGGCAGAGCCGGCGCGCGCGCTCGGTGTGGCCCTCGCCCGTCACGGACCGACCGCGATCGTCGATCCGCATGGCGCGGCGGAGGGGTTCGCCGAGATTTTCGGGCTGGACGGCGTCGAGATCGCCGAGGTCTTCGTCCCGGATGTGTCGCGCATCGGCGCCACGGTGCTGGGGTATCGCGCCCGGCCGATTACCGCGCTGGCGCAATGCGGCGCGCGCTCGGTGTTCGTCGCCGGGTTCGAGGCCGACCGGCTGATCGGCCAGCTCCAGCCCTATCTGCCGCCGGGTGCGCAAACCTGGTCCCTCGATGCGATGCGCATCCCGGAGGCGCGGCTGACCAATCGCCGGGCCTATCTCGACCCCCTCAACTTCGCGACCAATTTCGCGCTGTTCCGCGACACCGCCACGCTGCACACGCGAATCGTCACCGCGAATTACTGGTCGGGCTACGGTTCCCCGGCGGTGACCTGCTGGCTGACCCTGTTCGACGGCGATGGCGCGGTGATCGCCGAATGGGCCGAGCCGTGCAGCACCCCGGGCGGCGCGATTTCGATCGACAGTCGCGTGGTGCGGGCTCAATTCGGGCTCGGCGACTTTGCCGGCCAGCTCTTCATCCATGTCGCCGGCGCGGCTGGCCACGATATTGTCAAATATGCGCTCGACACATTTGGCGAGTCCGGTGGCGCGCCGGGCGCCGTGTGCGACGGAGCGCTGTCGTGCACCCACGACGCCAACGCCTGGCCGGCCGAGCGCTATGCCGGGCTGCCCGCGCCCGGGCCCGGCGAGCGGGTAATCCTGTGGGTCCAGAACAGCCACCCGACCCCGATCCCGGCGGGAGCGATCGGGCTCAACCCGATGGGCGAGGCGGAAATCGTCGCGCTGCCCCACGCGATCGGGCCCTTCGCCAGCCGCGCCGTCGATGTCGCCGACCTCCTGCCGGGTCTCGCCTGGCCGCGCCAGATCGAGCTGCGCGCCGGGAAGCATGTCGTGCGCCCGCGCTACGAAATCGTCGCCGGGGGCCGTCGCCGCATCGCGCACGTCAATGTCGAACGCGCCGATCTGGCGCCCGATGCCGATCTGCCCCGGCTCGCGGAAGTCCTCGGCAAGGGCTATCTGCTGCCGGCGCCGATCCTGCCGCGCGCGGAGTGGGAGAGCCTCCTGTTGCCGACGCCGATGGCGGTGTCGCAGAAGGAATTGCCGGTCGCCGCGGTGGTCTACGATTGCGAGGGCCGCGAGGTCGCGCGGGCGCCGCTCGGCCGCCTGCCCCGCGACCACGCAACCGCATTGTCGCTCGACGCGATCCCGGAGGGGCTTGGCGCCGATGGGCTGGGCGATGCGGCAGGGCTTGACAACGCCTATGGCCATGTCGAGCTGGTCTACGACTTCGCCAATGGCGGGAGCGGCGACGGCTGGCTGCACGCGCTGTTCCGCTATCGCCACCGCCTGAGCGGCCACGCCGCCGAAACCAGCTTTGGCGCGCATGTCTTCAACACGATCCTCGTCTACAAGGACGAGCCGCAATCCTATGTCGGCCGCCCGCCCGGCCTCTCGACCCGGCTCTTCCTGCGGCTCGGCGAGGGCGACCACGACACGTTCTGCCACCTGATCTATCCGGCCTCGCTGCCGTGGCGCCCGAGGAGCGCGACCGAGATCGTCCTCTACGACCGCGGGGGGGCCGAAATCGCCCGCACCGCGCTGGCAATTCCCTGTTCGGGCTCGCGGCTCCTGCGCTATCACGCGCTGTTCAGCGAGGCGATCCGCGCGCGGGCCGGCGCCGGCGCCTACGCCGTCATCCGCGACCCGACCTGCCGCCTCTTTGGCTATCACGGGCTCTTGGGCCAGGGCGGCGCCTTCAGCCTCGACCATATGTTCGGGTTCTGACGGGGATTCCCGGGGCAGGCCATTGGGACCGGGCTTGGGGCCGGGCAGCGCCGCCGTCGCCGCAGCGCAAAAAAATGCTATATTATGCTGTCAAATCGATCCGCCCGATGGATCGAGACCCGAAGGATTGACACCCAGAGGACAGAGAATCGCGCGATGCCGGAGCAGCACCACAGCAAGGTCTTGATCATCGGGGCGGGACCGGCCGGGTTTACCGCGGCGATCTATGCCGCGCGCGCCAACCTGCATCCGATCCTGGTTGCCGGAATTCAGCCCGGCGGGCAGCTGACGATCACCACCGATGTCGAGAACTACCCCGGGTTTGCCGACATCATCCAGGGGCCCTGGCTGATGGAGCAGATGCAGGCCCAGGCCGAGCATGTCGGAACCCGCATCATCCTCGACCACATCGTCGCGCTCGATCTCGCCCGGCGCCCGTTCCGCGCGACCGGCGATTCGGGCGATCTGTACCTCGCCGACACCGTAATCCTCGCGACCGGGGCGCAGGCGCGCTGGCTGGGCCTGCCGAGCGAGGAGGCATTCCGCGGCTTTGGCGTGTCGGCCTGCGCCACCTGCGACGGGTTCTTCTTTCGCGATCAGGAGGTGGTTATCGTCGGCGGCGGCAACACCGCCGTCGAGGAGGCGATCTACCTGACCAATCACGCAAGGCGGGTCACTCTGGTGCACCGGCGCGACGCGCTGCGCGCCGAGAAGATCCTGCAGGACCGGCTGTTCCGCAACCCGAAGATCGACATTGTCTGGGACAGCGCGGTCGATGAGATTCTCGGCATCCCCGAGCCGCCGCAGGTCACCGGGGTCAGGCTGCGCAATCTGCGCACCGGGGTTGTCACCGAGCGGGCCTGCGACGGCGTCTTCATCGCGATCGGGCACACGCCGGTCACCGACCTGGTCAGGGGGCAGCTGCCGCTCGATGCCGAAGGCTATGTCCTGACCACGCCGGATTCGACGGCGACGGCGGTTCCGGGGGTGTTTGCCGCCGGCGACGTCAAGGACAAGATTTTCCGCCAGGCGGTAACCGCAGCGGGGCTGGGGTGCATGGCGGCGCTCGAATCGGAGAAGTTTCTCGCGGCGCAGGAGGATGGCTCGACGGCGCGCGCGGCCCAATAGGGTTGCGCATCCGGCGGGGTTGCGCCCGGGGACGGTTGCACATGGGCGCAGTGCGGGAAGGGGCTCCCGGAAGGCAAGCAAATGGCGATGGACTGGGACAAGTTGCGGGTTTTTCACGCGGTCGCCGAAGCGGGCAGCTTTACCCATGCGGGCGAAGCGCTCAATCTGAGCCAATCCGCCGTGAGCCGGCAGATCAGCGCGCTCGAGGAGAGCCTCAGCGTCCCCCTGTTTCACCGCCATGCGCGGGGTCTCATCCTCACCGAGCAGGGCGAACTCTTGTTCCGCACCGCGCGCGAGGTGTTCGCCAAGCTGGCGATGTCGGAAAGCCTTATTTCCGAATCGAAAGACCGCCCGAAGGGTCCGCTGAAGATCACCACGTCGGTCGATTTCGGCTCGATCTGGCTGACCCCGCGGCTCCGCGAATTCCTCGACCTCTACCCCGAGATCCAGGTCAGCCTCGTGGTTGACGATTCCGAACTCGACCTGTCGATGCGCGAGGCCGACGTGGCGATTCGCATGTCGCCGCCGCGCCAGCCCGATCTGATCCAGCGCCATCTGGTCAGCGTCCAGGTGCATATCTACGGCACCCCGGAATACCTCAAGAAATACGGCACGCCGCAGCGCGCCGAGGACCTCGACGAGCATCGCCTGATCGTCTACGGCGAGGATGCCCGCCCGCCGGCGCCGGGCGTGAACTGGCTGCTCGACACCGGCGCCAAGCCCGGGCGCGATCGCCGCCCGATCCTGAGTGTTAACAACACCTACGGCAAGCTGCGCGCGGTCAACAGCGGGCTGGGTCTGGCCTCGCTGCCAGATTTTGTCGCGGCCGAGCATGCCACCCTGGTGCGCGTGCTGCCCGAACTGGCCGGGCCGCCCAACGAGGCCTATTTCGTCTATCCCGAGGAGCTGCGCTCGTCGAAGCGGATCAGCGTGTTCCGCGACTTCCTGTTGCGCAAGGTAGCCGAGGGCCGTCTTAGCTAAATCCCGGATGAGCTAAAGGAGGGCTGCGGCGAGTTGACGCGGGCTTTTCGCAGTCCGACGACAGCATTGCGGTTTTTGCAGACGAGCCAGAACGAATTCCCGTTGGTGATGAGCTGCGTAAACCGCGATATTCGGCACGGCGCGATACTGCATCGCGGCGAGTTTCCGGGGCTGCAAAGCCCCGAATGAGTTTCCGGGACTTGCGCCCGGAAAGAGGGTCTACGGATCCTTACGTCTCCTAGACGTGAAGCCTCCCTGTTCAAACTTGGCCGGTGCCCTCGGGTACCGGCCAATTTCTTTTGTGGAATCGCCACTGAGGTCCCCCCAACGCGCTCCATTTCACCAATCGTCGGCGGCGAAGCTCACCCGTTCCACGGCGCGCGAAGCTCGGCCGAGGGCGACGGTCGGCAATCAGCCGGGGCTGCGATGGAGGATTGCAGCGAGGGATCGGATCTCGGCATATGAGTGAAACTGTGTTGCAATAAAAGCGCTCAGCCGTTGAGGGACCAAGCATGCACCTTCAGCTCATCGGGAAGTTCGCGCGCGTCGCTGCCCTGGCAGTCTCGTTGGCGGCATGCATGCCGCCGGCAGAACCACAACCGGCAGAACCACAATACGCCAACAACCCTGTATTCGCCCGACGAGCATCGCCCGCGGGTCGCCCGACCTATCTCGAGACCATCAAATATATTGACGACGGAATGAGATACGCCGAACCGGCAAACGCCTTTTTTGTCTCACCCGACGGCAGTATGTGCTTTCGCGGTGTGTTAAGCGTCAAGCGAACCAGCTTGGATTATCTTTATAGAAGCAATTGGTGCCTGCTGCCGACCACGGTGAGTCGGGTTGATTCGATAAGGACCGGTGAGGTGAGCCTATTCTGCAAACACGCCGATCCGCAATGCGTCCGCGAAATTGGATATCGGGACCTTAGGTCGAACACCGTTGCCATACGCATTGTCCCGTCGGATCGGGAAAAAGTCGCGGTCGAGCACTTGATCTACCTGATGGGCGGCAATCTCGGCGACTACCAGCCCTTCGACTACCAGCCCTTCACTGAGCCGGTTCGCCTGAGATCCCGGCGCTGATCAGGTTATCGGGGCGAGGCTCGGGGCGTTTGGGGCGCTTCACGGACAAAGGCCCAAAAGCTGTCGTCCATCGCGCCCGAGCGGCTCGTCAGGTAGGGGAAATGCCCGTAGACCAGCGACAGCTCGCGGTCCGCTTCGGCGGCGCTCGCCCCGGTTTCGGCAAAGCGATAGAGCGCCGCGACGAGCCCCGACCGGTCCGCGCCCGATTTGCAATGGATCAAGAGCGGCTTTGGCGCCTTGCGCACGATATCGAGGATCTCGGCGATCTCTCGGCCGGTCACAAAGCGCTTCGCCGACAGCGGGTAATCGAAATGAGCGAGGCCGAGTTCGCCCGAAGCTGCGATCTCGTCGTCGTACCAGGGCGATCCGGCATTGGCGCCGCGCAGATTGAGGATCGATTTGATGCCATATTCGCGCATCGCCCAGCGCGTCTCGGTTTTGCTCAACTGAGCCGAACGGTAGAGGATCCCCGCGCTGACCGCGTGGAGGTTGCCCTCGTATTGGAGGATCCCCCAATAGCTTCCGATCGAGGCGGCGGTCAGCCCGAGCGACACCCCGGCGATCTTGAGCGATCGCATGAGCCACCGGGTCGCCCTTGACCGCTTCGTCCGGTCGCCGGTCCTTGCGCCGGCCCAGCTCAGCTGACGAGCGCTCATGCCGCGCTCCCACCTTCCGCTACGGGGATAATCGTCGTGCACATTCTCCAGCTCGCGATCCCGCGCCAAGCCGCAAATCAGGTATAACCGACCGGGCGCGGATCACCAACGAGGGCGCGATCGGCGAACCTGGCGCAATCATCGCCGACGAAACCACAGGAGGCAGCTGAATGGCAGCGACGATTGCCGCGATCTATCGCTACCCGGTCAAGGGCCTGAGTGCCGAGCCGCTGGAGGGTGTGGCGCTCGCGCCCGGCCAATGCCTGCCCCACGACCGGCGCTTTGCGATCGCATTGCCCACGACCCGCTTCGATCCCGCGCGCCCGGAATGGTTGTCGAAGACCCATTTCGTCATGCTGATGCGCGACGAAAAGCTGGCGCAGCTGCACACCAGCTTTGCCGCGGCGAGCGGCGAATTGACGATCCGGCGCGGTGGCGAATACGCCGGCGCCGTCGCGCTAAAGGCATGCATCACCGAGCCTCGGGGTTGCCGGGAGGTCAGCGAGTTTCTGGCCGATTTCATGGGGCCCGCGGTCGAGGGTCCGTTGCGCATCGTCGAGGCGCCGGGCCATGCCTTTGCCGATGCGCGCAAGAAACCCGATGCGACGACCGACAAATACGTCTCGCTGATCAACCTGGCCAGCATCGCCGCGCTCGAGGAAAGCATCGGGGCCCCGGTCGATCCGCTCCGCTTCCGCGCGAATATCTACCTGGATCGCGCGCCGGCGTGGAGCGAACTCGGCTGGATCGGCTCCGACATCGCACTGGGCGGCGCGCGCCTCCGGGTGATTGCCGCGATCACGCGCTGCGCGGCGACCCAGGTCAACCCGGCGAGCGCGCTGCGCGACCTCGACATCGTCGGCGCCCTCCAGCGCGGCTTCGGGCACAATCTGATGGGTGTCTACGCCGAGGTGGCGGCCGGCGGCGAGATCGGGGTCGGCGATCAATTGACGCTAGGGCAGGGTGCCGGTTGACCGGCGGTCAGGACAACTCCCAGGCCGGCGCCTTGATCTTTTCGACCACCAGCTCGATCTCGTAGCACCCGGCGGCGTGCTGATCCGCGCCGATCTCGTAAAGATAGCCCAGATCGTTGTCGACCAGGTGCCTGATCCGGTAGCCGTTTGGGGGCAGGCTTTCCTCGAATTCGCGCAACAGCAAAGCCGGCGTGTAGAACCGTTTATGGTCTTCATTCCACCGCGACGGCAGGTCCCGCTTCTTTTCGTAAAGCCAGTGGTGCGGCACGGAACACACGATGAACCCGCCCACTCGCAAGGTTCTGAACCAGTCGCGGATCACCGTACGGTAATCGGGGACATGCTCGAGCACGTGGCTGGCGAAGATCGTATCGACCGCGCCATCGTCAAACGGCAGGCGAACGCCGTCATAGCCGGGATAGTCGAGATCGACGCCGATCGCGTGCGGCAGGATCGGCGCCGCGGCGTCCTCTTCGGCGCCCTTATAGCCGATGTCGAGGATGACGCGGCCGGCCATGTATTTCTCGAAAAACCCGCCGATCAGCCTCAAGAGGAAGGTTTTCGACGGTTCTCCCGTGACCGGCCAGTCCAGCGGCACCGAAAAATCGCCGAGCCTGACCTGTTGCCGGGGTGCGCCACGCCGCGCCTTCTCCTCCGCCGATGCGGATGGAAACCGCCCTTCCCGGCGCCCGAACCACAGGTAATGCAGGAATGGATCGGGCCACTCGCCACGGTCATGGGCTTGGCTGACGTCGGGGTAGCGCTGCAGATACCAGTCTGCGTTCCAGTCGAGAAACTGCCGCAGAGTACGATCTCCCCTCATGGTGCAAACCCTTGTCCCGATCGCCTCGACTACCCGCACTCACCAGCTTTGCCGGATTTCGCCAACCGGATCGCCGCCGCCATTAACACACCCGCCAACCCGATCCGTCCACCGCGCGTCCTCGACAAAGCGGTGTTCGCGGCGCGATAATCAAGTGGTTTAATTCCCGATGCCGCCGCGAGTACACGGAATATGCAGACCGATCAAAGCGAAATCGATCTCGATGAAGAACCGTATCTGCCGACTTATCAAGATGTCACGACGGCGGTGCAGGCGGGCGAAGTCGAAGCGGGGCCGCGCAGGAACGAAGGCGGCAGGCCTCGCGCCGGTTTCGATCCGGCATGGGACGGCAGGGCCCATCCGGTGGTCACCGGTGAAATCGGCGAGCCGATGCGGAAACGACACGAGTGTTGATGCCCGGACAGCTCGAGGGACGTATTTTCCGTAAATCAATAAGATTCTGCTCAGCGCCGTCGAGTCGGCTATGACCGCCTATCAACTAACCCATATTTTAGACTTATGCCGGCCCGGCGGCGCGATCGACTTTGTGCTTATCGAACCGACCTTGATCCGGGTGCCGGAGCCGCCGCGGTTCTTTTTCGGGAATTTCTCCGATCAGTTGTCGGAGCACTATTTTAAGATGACGCATATCCACCCGATGGGGGTGTTTGTCTGCCAACATACTACCGTGACCGCGCCCTATTTGATCACCCACGACACGGCCCTGTTGGTCTGCCCGCAAACGAATATTCACCAGGCTCATCTGGACCTTATATTGGACCAGGGGCACCTCGACACGCCAAAAAATGGGCGGCGGATCGACAGTGATTGTGCAATGATATTTGGGCCGGGGTACAAGATATTCGGTCACTGGCTGGTAGATTTTCTCCCGAAATTTTATTTATTGCGACGATCTGGGTATGATATTTCGCAGCTTATGTTCTTGTTCCCGTCGGATTTGCCGATATTTGCCCTGGAGTTGCTCGAACTGGTCGGCATCCCGTGCAATAACATTGTCCAGTTTGATGCCGACACGGAAAGCGTCCTATGCGAACGGTTGCTGATACCGACGACATGCCATAACGGCCTGATGTTCGCCGGGTTGTTCCGCGACGGGATGGCTTGGCTAAGGCAGCAAATCGAGGCCCATTCCGGGTCGTTCGAGCAAAATCAATCGCTCGAACGGATCTTCGTTTCTCGCGCGCATGCGCACGCCGGCAATCGGATTCTCACCAACCGCGCCGACATCGAGGCTATGGCCGTCGCCGATGGGTTTGTCCTGGTATATCCGGAGGAATTTCCCCTGCTCCGGCAATTCGCGGTCTTCGCCGGCGCTCGCCAGATCATTGGCGAATACGGATCGGCGCTGCACAGCGCGATGTTTTCGCGAGCCGGAACGGTTATCTGTGCTTTGCGCGGAGACGGGGTTCACCCGGGTTTCGCGCAATCGGGCATTGCGACGGCGCTCGGCCACCACACCGGGTACGTGATCGGGACCAATGTCCCCGATAGTTGGGACTTCACGATCGAACCCGGCCATTTTGCCGCCGCACTGCGGTGCATATCCGGCGGTGCGCCGCTGGGACGATGAAATGCCTTTGGGCTGCGAACGCTGCGGCTAGAATGGTCGGGGCGCGCGAAGTGCAGTCCGCAGGGTGGGGGCAGCCGGCCCACGTGGATGGTCGCTATCGGAGCGCCGGGGACGCGTGGTGCCGGCGGCCGTGTACCCGCTCGGGGAGCCGCACGCCGCTCGCCAGACGACCACAGCCCGCCCACCGACGCGCGGTGGGAGGGGTTGCAGAAAACCGGCGCGATTGCCTCTGGCCTCGCCCGAGAGGCCCTCGGCCAACCCTGATCAGGGCGATCCGGCCGGGCCCTTGCCCAGCGCATCGATTTCCTCGTCGGTGGGAAACCGCCCGGTTTGCTTTTTCGAGAAAAGCAGCCGGCCGTCGACGGTGATCTCGAATACCCCAGCCACCCCCGGCACCAGTTCGACGTCGGCGCCGTAAAGCTCAACCAGCCTCGCCCTCGCACGGAGGGCCCGCGGTTCATAGTTTCAAGGCTTGCACCACTCGATTCGTACCTGCATCGCTGCCTCTCTCAAGGATAGCCCGCAATTGGCGCTAACAAAGTTATCACGATCGTGTGGCACCCGCCAGCCGTGCCGGGGCATCCGTGACCGGGCATCCTGGAAAAGCGGGTGATGTTGCCGACGGCCCGATCACGCGGCGCCATCCTCGGGCGACTCGCCCGCGATCGGGTACGATTCCGCACCAGGCGCCGGCCGGAGCGACCAAGCTGGATCGCCTTGGAACACCCTCCCCTCGAAATAACCGTGGTCGATGAAATGTTCGCGCGCCGAACTTAATGATCCGGCTTCTATCGCCCGCTGCAGATCGGGGTTTGTTTCAACATAAAATTGGACGTCTAATTCGAGGCATTGTAATACCATCTTAATTGCCGATTTCAGATTTGCCTCATCCGGACACGAACCTTCGACGTCGATGATTTGCGATCGTATAATTTCATATGTCGGGAAGTATTTTATTTGCTTCGTAATCGGAATTATTGTGTCGTGACCGATAC
>DATCQF010000022.1:0-3968 GCA_036569735.1 Allostellaceae bacterium
GCATCTACCTATAGTGGGTGTATGGGTTAACCGGATAGGCAAGCAATGAACCTAGGAAACAGGATCACCCAGACGACATTGCCGCAATCCATTATTATGCAAGGCTGGAACTTCGCTGACCTCGGACCACATGGTGCTGGGTCATCGGTTTTCTTCGATGAGGCCCAGCTTCCTATGGTATATGGCGCTATGACACTGCCGGTCATTTTGTA
Organism: Allostellaceae bacterium; assembly: GCA_036569735.1. GTDB lineage: Bacteria > Pseudomonadota > Alphaproteobacteria > ATCC43930 > CGMCC-115725 > DATARH01. Next base: position 213 of record DATCQF010000022.1, read on the forward strand.
ACTTTAGGTAGCAATGATGACCAAGCGTGGCTTTCGCAATCTTTTTTTACGAGCCTTAAGAACAGCGGCAGAAATAGCCGACATAAGGCTTGCTCAGCGTGCGCCACGTTCATTCCTCATTGAACTTCATGCGCCAAACTCAGCCGGCCAAATAATGAGTGTGGATGAGGCAGCAGATCAAATTTATCTGGGCAGCGACAAGTTTTATCGTATTATCGACGTTTCCATCCCGAAAATATCATCTGATCAAACCATAGCGTTTGTTCGGGTGAGTGGCCACCAGCCTGGTCCATTTTCTGATACTTGGGATCCTGCAAACCTTGGCCCATTCAAACAAATATTTTCTCAGACAATAGAAGATCAAAGAGTTCGCGCCTGATAATCGCGGGTTGTCATGAGCTTTCGTGCCTCAACTGGTGCTGAAAGGATCTTCCCATGCCGTTGAAATCGATCCGCCAGGCGTTGAACGAGGCGCTTGCCCAGGAGATGCGCCGCGATCCGCGGGTCATCGTGATCGGCGAGGATGTCGCCGGCGGGGCCGGCAGCGATGGCCAGCGCGACGCATATGGCGGAGTGCTCGGGGTGACGAAGGGGCTGTTCGGCGAGTTCGGGGAAGCCCGGGTCATCGACACCCCGATCACCGAAAGCGCCATCATGGGCGCCGCCGCCGGTGCCGCGGTGACCGGGCTCAGGCCGGTCGCCGAATTGATGTTTTCCGATTTCTTCGGGGTCTGCTTCGACCAGATCTTCAACCAGGCCGCGAAATTCCGCTACATGTTCGGCGGCAAGGCGACGACGCCCCTGGTGATCCGCACGATGATCGGCGCGGGGCGCAGCGCGGCGGCGCAGCACTCGCAAAGCCCCTACGGCATCTTCACCGCGGTGCCGGGCTTGAAATGCGTCGTGCCGTCGAACGCCTATGACGCCAAAGGGCTCCTGATACAGGCGATCCGCGACGACGACCCGGTGATCTTCTGCGAGCACAAGCTGATGTACGATCTGCGCTGCGAAGTGCCGGACGAGCCCTATACGATCCCCTTTGGCGAAGCCAACATCGTGCGCGACGGCGACGATGTGACGGTGGTCGCGCTTTCCCGCATGGTGCATTTCTCCGGCGAAGCGGCCGAGGCGCTGGCGAAAGAGGGGATCGAGGTCGAGTTGATCGATCCGCGCACGACCTCGCCCTTGGACGAGGACACGATATTGGAGAGCGTCGAGCGCACCGGCCGGCTCGTCATCGTCGACGAGGCGACGCCGCGCTGCGGGATCGCGACCGACATCGCCGCGCTCGTCGCCGACCGCGCGTTCGGTGCGCTGAAGGCGCCGATCCGCCGGGTAACCGCGCCGCACACCCCGGTCCCCTTCACCCCCACCCTCGAAAAGCTCTACATCCCGAGCCCGGAAAAGATCGCCGCCGCGGTCCGCGAGGTCTACGGCTACGGGAGGTGAGCCTTCAGGCGTGTCAGGTGTTGGGTACAGCCACTCCCCCAATCGTCATCCCCGGGCTTGTCCCGGGGATCCACGTGGATGGCCGGGACAGGCCCGGCCATGACGGTTGGGGTTGATAGAGTCTCGCCGAGGCCGCTTGAAATGACCGAGATCACCGCGATCACCATGCCGAAATGGGGCCTGACGATGACCGAGGGCAAGGTGCTCGGCTGGCTCAGGCAAGAGGGCGACAGCTTTCGCGCGGGCGAGGAACTGCTCGAAATCGAAACGACCAAGATCACCAACGTGTTCGAGGCGGGCGACCCCGGGACCCTCCGCCGCATCGTCGCCGCGGCGGGGACGACGTTGCCGGTTGGCGCGCTGCTCGCGGTGGCGGCGCCCGCGAGCGTCCCCGATGCCGAGATCGAGGCGTTTGTCGCCGCCTTCGTCGCGCCCGAGCCGGCCGCCGAGGATGCGGTGGGGGACCCCGCCCTGGCGCCGCGCGATATCGAGGCCGGCGGACGGCGCCTGCGGGTTCTCGATCTGGGCGGCGGGGATGCAACACCGGTGGTGTTCGTGCACGGCTTCGGCGGCGACCTCAATAGCTGGATGTTCACTCAGCCGGCGCTGGCCGAAGGGCGGCGCGCGATCGCGCTCGACCTGCCCGGTCACGGCGGCTCAGACAAGGAAGTCGGCGCGGGCGACCCGGATATGTTCGCGGCGGCGGTGGCGGACGCGATCGCCGCATTGGGGCTCGACCGGGTCCATCTCGTCGGCCATTCGATGGGGGGCGCGATCGCGCTTGGCGTGGCGGCGCGCCGGCCGGATCGGGTCGCCAGCCTCACCTTGATCGCGACGGCCGGGCTTGGACCCGAGATCAACGGCGCCTTTATCGACGCATTCGTCCGCGCCGGGCGGCGCCGCGAGGCGCAGGAGGCTCTGGCCATGCTGGTGCATGATCCCGCCCTGGTCAGCCGCGTGATGATCGAGGAGACGCTGCGCTACAAGCGGCTCGACGGCGTCGCCGCCGCGCTCCAGACGATTGCGCGCGCCTGGTTCCCCGATGGCCATCAGGCGCTCGATCTGCGTTCGGCGCTCGGCGCGCTGTCGCTGCCGGTTCAGCTGATCTGGGGAGAGGACGACCGGATCATCCCGCCCGCCCATGCCGAAGCCCTCGCCGCCACGCTCCCGGTGCACATCGTCGATGGCGTCGGGCACCTGCCGCACATGGAAAAATCGGGCGAGGTCACCCGCCTGATCGCCCGCTTTATCGAGGCTCACCCCTGAGGGAGGACGAGGATGCCTGCGGTACGGACAGGAGGGTGCCTGTGCGGCGCGGTTCGCTATGAATCCGCGGGGGACCCGGTGTTTTCGCTGCAATGCCATTGCCGCGACTGCCAGCGCCAGACCGGCAGCGCCTATATCGCGGCGATGCGCGTGCCGGCGGCCGGTTTCCGCGTTACCCAGGGCGCGCCCAGGCATTACGTCAGCACGTCGGACGGCGGCAACGCGGTGACCCGGGCATTCTGCGGCGATTGCGGCTCGCCGATCTATATCCAGGTGTCGACCCGGCCCGATCTGGTGGGGCTCAGGGTCGGCACGCTCGACGACCCGAGCGGGTTCCGCGCGGAAGCGGACATCTTTGTCAAAAGCGCCCAGCCGTGGGACTACATGAACCCGGCGCTCCCCAAATACGCGACCTACCCGCCGGGCAAATCGTATTAGAGCGGAATCCACTCAGGTTCGTACAGCTCCCCCAATCGTCATCCCCGGGCTTGTCCCGGGGATCCACGTGGATGGCCGGGACAAGCCCGGCCAAGACGGTTTTGGGTTATTCGACCTGATCGGCTAAGCCGCCGCCGACGCCTCATCCAATATCCGCACGATGTGGCGCGCCTGGCGGCCGGCGCCTTCGGCGATCTGGTGCCGGCAGCTGGTGCCGCAGGCGGCGAGGAGGGTGGCGGGCGGGGCCGCGCGCATCTTCGGCAACACGCCGAGTTCGCCCATTTTCATCGACATTTCGTAATGCTCGGCTTCGAGGCCGAACGAGCCGGCCATCCCGCAACAGGTCGAATCGAATGTCTCGACAGTGAGTTCCGGGATCAGCGCCAACGCCTTGGCGGCGGCGGCGGCGGTGCCGAATGCCTTCTGGTGGCAATGGCCGTGCAGGAGCGCGGTCATGCCCGGCATCGCCGCGAGCGGCAGCAGAAAGCGCCCGGCCTCTTTTTCGCTGGCGACGAATTCCTCGAAGAGCTGGGCATGAGCGGCGAGGGCCGTGGTCGCGGCGCCGGGCAATATCGCCGGGAATTCGTCGCGCAGGGTTAACAG
>DATCQF010000023.1:0-3777 GCA_036569735.1 Allostellaceae bacterium
CCGGCGGGTCGGGCAGCGCGCGTTTCGGCGGCGGCGCGGGCGCTCTCGCGCAAATGCTCGGCGAGCGCCGGGATGCCCTCGCCGCCGAGGCTCGACACGGCGAAGATCGGGCTGCCGTCGTATCCCGCCTCGGCGAGCAACCCAGCGACTTCGGCCTCCACCGTGGCGAGTCGCTCCGGCGGCACCCGGTCGATCTTGGTGACGACCCCGGTCACCTCGGCGACGCCGATCAGCTCGAGGATGTCGAGATGTTCGAGGGTCTGCGGGCGCGGCCCGTCATCGGCGGCGACGATCAGCAGCACCCGGTCGATCGACAAGATCCCGGCGAGCATGTTGGGCAGAAACCGCTCGTGCCCGGGCACATCGACAAAGCCGAGCTCGGTGCCGTCCGGCAGCGTCGTATACGCAAAGCCGAGGTCGATCGTCAGCCCGCGCCGCTTTTCTTCCGGCAGGCGGTCGGCATCGACCCCGGTCAGCGCACGCACCAGCGCGGTCTTGCCGTGGTCGATATGCCCCGCGGTCGCCAGGATCATGCCGTTACCGAGGTAAGAGTCCCTCTTGGCGAGTGCGCGCGCCCCCGCCTCAAGCCGCGGTTCTCTTTGCCTTGCGGCGTGCTGGCGGTCTTGTGACGGGCGGAAGCAGGAGGTCGGCCGGCACTCGAAAGCGGGCTCGCAGGCGTTGCACCATGGCCAGGCTCAGTTGCCTGTGGCCGCGCAAAACCTCGCTCACCCGACTGGCCGTCCCAAGCAGCGGCGCCATATCCGCTCGCGTGAGGCGGTGCTGATCCATCAAATAGCGAACCACCTCGGCAGCGTTCGGACGGCGCGGGGGCCATTTCTCTTCCTCGTAGGAGGCGACTAGACGGGCCTGAGCCGCGAGGCGGGCGATGTCGCCCGGGTCCTCCGAGCCCATCAATCGGTCGACCAGCGCTCTGGCGCGGGCCAGTTCGGTTTCGCTGTCGATCACAATCAGGGTCGCGTCCATTACACCCTCTCCGCGTCGATCTGGTCATACTCGGCATGGCTTCCGAAGAACCGGATCACCACGACACCCGCTCGATACTGCAACGCCGCGACCAGCCTATAGCTGTTGCCCTTGATGTTGAACACGACCCGGCCGCCCTTGAGGATGCTCGCTCTCGGATGCGACGCCTTCACATCCTCCGGGTTGCGCCACAACGCAAGACCTGCGATGGCAAGCCATACATCGTATTGAGACCGTCCTGCTCTGATGCCTTTATCACCGGCATGGGCAAAAAAATAGCGCTCCACGACCTCGGTGCCGATGACGATCATTGGTCAATCAAGACGGCTCAGCAGGCGAGCCCGGCGAGCTGGGCGACAAACTCCGCCTCGTCTTCGAGGCAGCGCAGGTCGAGGATGACGCGGCCGGCCTCGATCCGGCCGATCGCCGGCACCGGCAACGCGCGCAGCCGCCGCGCCAGCATCTCGACCGCGCCGCCCGACGGCTGCAGCGGCAGCAGCGCCAGCCCGGCGCTCGGCAACAGCGAAACCGGCAGCGCGCCGCTGCCGATCTGGCTCTTCGTCTCGGTGAGGGCGACGCTGGCGGTGCCGGCGAGCGCCTGCGCCAGGGCCGGCATCACCCGCTGCGCCAGCGCGGCGATCTCGGCGCGGGAGCGCACCAGCAGCCGCAGCGCAGGCAGCCGCGCGGCGAGGCGGTCCGGATCGGCATAGAGCCGCAGTACCGCCTCGAGTGCCGCGAGACGGATCTTGTCGAGGCGCAAGGCGCGCTTTAGCGGGTTTGTCGCCAGCTTGGCGATCAGGTCGGCGCGGCCGACGACGAGACCGGCCTGCGGTCCGCCGAGCAGCTTGTCGCCGCTGAAGGTCACCAGATCGGCGCCCGATTTGATGCTTTCGGCGACGGTCGGCTCGTGCGGCAAGCCCCAGCGGTCGAGGTCGACGAGCGTGCCGCTGCCGAGATCCTCGACAAAGGGCAGCCCGCGGCTGTGCGCGAGCTCGGCGAGGCGCGCCGCCGGCACCGCGGCGGTGAACCCCTGGATCTCGTAATTGCTGGTGTGCACCTTGAGGATGAGGGCGCTCTCAGGCCCGATCGCGCCCTCGAAGTCGCGCAGATGGGTGCGGTTTGTCGTGCCGACCTCGCGCAGCCGCGTCCCGGCGCGCTCCATGATGTCGGGCAGCCGGAACGCACCGCCGATCTCGATGAGTTCGCCGCGCGAGACGATCGACTCTCGCCCCAGCGCCAGCGCGTTCAAAGTCAGCAACAGCGCGCCGGCGTTGTTGTTGACCGCGAGCGCGGCCTCGGCGCCGGTGAGGCGGGTCAGCCAGCCGGCGATATGGTCGTCGCGCTCGCCGCGCCGGCCGCTCACCAGATCGTATTCGAGCGTCGAGGGCGCGCGCATCGCCTCGACGGCCGCCGCCACCGCTTCCTCGGGCAATGGCGCGCGGCCGAGATTGGTGTGCAGCACAGTGCCGGTCAGGTTGAACACGCGGCGCTGCGAGGGTTGCATCAGATGCGCCAGCGCCGCGCCGCTCGCCGCGACGATCGCCTCGGGCGACGCCGGCTCGCCGGCGGCGCGGCGCTCCGCGACCGCGTCGCGCACCGCATCGGCGACGAGAGTGCGACCATGGCGCTCGATCAGGAGGGCGGCGCCCGGCGCGCGCAGCACCCGGTCGATAGCGGGCAAGGCCGCCCTTCTGTCGGGGGCCCGCTGGCGCATCACCCGGCCGTCGCCGCTAGCGGCAATTCCGGCTGCCGCGCGGAGCCTGGATCGAGCCAGACAAGCGGCCTGCCGCCGGGGCTCGCGACAACCATCCCGATATCGGCGGCGCGGTAGCCGATCCGGCGCAATTCGTCGAGGCAGGCGGCCGCGCGCTCGGCCGGCACGCCGGCGAGGAGCCCGCCCGCGGTCTGCGGATCGACCAGGAGCGCGGCCAGCGCCGGGTCGTTTTCGGCGGCGCCAGGGGCAAGCGCGGCCAGCGCCGACCGGTTGGCGTCATGCAACGAGCTGGTCAGCCCGCCGGCGAGGAGCGCCAGCGCCCCGTCGAGCGCCGGGATCGCCTCGGGGTCGAGGCGCGCGCCCATCGTCAATTCCGGTGTGCCGGAGGCGGTCAGCATCTCGACGAGGTGCCCGAGAACGCCGAACCCGGTCACGTCGGTGCACGCGGTCGCGCCATATGCCGCGAGGCACGCGGAGGCAGCCGCGGCGGGTTGCAGCATCGCCGCGATCGCCGCCTCGACATCGCGGGCCGCGGCGCGCCCGCGCATCTCGGCCGCCAGGATCACCCCGGTGCCGAGCGGCTTGGTCAGCAGCAATCGGTCGCCGGGCTTGAGGCCGCCCTTGCGCAACAGCCGCCCCCATTCTTGATGATTGGGCCGGGTGCGCCCGGTCACCGCAAACCCGAGCGCCAGCTCGGCCCCTTCGGCGCTGTGCCCGCCGACCAGCAATGCGCCGGCGGCTTCGAGCACCTCGGTGCCGCCCTTCAGCATGTGGAACAAATCGTCTTCGACGATCGCCGGGCGGGACGGCGGCAAGGTGGCGATCGCCAGCGCGGTCTCGGGCACGCCACCCATCGCATAGATGTCGCCCAATGCATGGGTCGCGGCGATGCGCCCGAACAGATAGGGATCGCTGACCATCGCGCGGAAGAAATCGACGGTCTGCAACAACGGCGGCGCGCCGGGAAACGACAGAAGCGCGGCGTCGTCGGGGCTGGCGAGGCCGATCGCCACCGTGTCGCTTGTCGCCGGGTCGAGCCGCGCCATCACCCGCCCCAGCACCTCGGCCGGCACCTTGGC
>DATCQF010000024.1:0-2922 GCA_036569735.1 Allostellaceae bacterium
CGCTTCCCGTTATGGCCGGCAAGGAGCCGCGCCGTGGACCGCCTTACCGTGCGGCGGTGCGGCCGTTGACCAGGGCGAGGCCGCGCAGCACATCGACCGCCTCGCTCAGCTGCTCGTCGCTGGTCGTGCCGATATCGCCCGAGGCAACGGTCGGCTGATCGCCCTTGGGCGGCGCCGCGGTGGTGTTCGGCTCCTTTGGCGGTGTCGCCGCGCCGCCGGGCTGAGTGGCTTTGGAAGCGCCGGACGGCTTGTTGGCGTCGGGGTTCTTCAGCGCGCCGCGCAGATCGGCCTCGCGCCGCCGATCGGCCTGAGCGACCTTCTCCAGCTTGAGCGGCGACACTTCGAGGTCGGGCGCCAGACCCTTGCCCTGGATCGGCCGCCCGCTCGGCGTCACAAAGCGCGCCGTCGTGAGGCGGATCGCGCCATTGCCGTTGAGCGGGATTATCGTCTCGATCGCGCTCTCGCCAAAGGTCTTGCTGCCGAGCAGCACGGCGCGGTGGCTATCCTGCAATGCCCCGGCGACAAGCTCGGCCTCGCGGGCGGTGCCGCCGTTGACGAGCGCCACGATCGGCTGTCCGTTGGCGAGGTCGCCGGGGGTCGCGGCGATCCGCTTGGCGCTGTCGGGCTTGCGGCTCTTGACGACGGTGATGTCGCTCTTGTCGATAGAGGCATCCGCCGCCGCCACCGCCGCATCGAAGCTGCCGCCGGGATTGTTGCGCAGGTCGACGATGAAGCCGAGCAGCTTGTTGCCGGCCTGCTGCCGCAGATCGCTGACCGCAGCGGTGAGCGCCGCCGCCGTCGCATCGTCGAAGCCGGCCAGGCGGATATAGCCGATATCGCCGGCTTCGAGCCGGGCGGTGACGGTCGGGAACTTCCCGGCCGCGCGCTTCAGCTTGACCTCGACCGGTGCGCCGGTGCTGCGGCGCAGCATCACCGTGACCTCGCTGTCGGCGGGGCCCCGCAGCTTCTGCTCGATCTCCGCCAAGGTCATGTCGTAGGTCGGCTCCTTGTCGATCGTGAAGATCATGTCGCCGGGCTTGATGTCCGCGGCGGCGGCGGGCGAGCCGTCACGCGGGGCAACGACCTTGACCTGCCCGTTGTCGTGCGTCACGACGAGACCGGTCTGGGCGCTCTCGTCCGAGGCCTGGCCCTGCAGCGCCTTGTATTCGGTCTCGTTGAGGTAGACCGAATGCGGCCCGAGACCCGCCAGCATGCCGGCGATCGCGGTCTCGATCAGCTTGGTGTCGCCGACCGGTTCGACCGCATCGTGGCGGATCCGCTCGAAGGCCTCGCCGAACAGGTTGAGCTGCTCGTAAACCCCGCTTTTCCCGCTCTTGGCCTGGGCCAACGCCGCCGTGGGCGCGAGGACGACGATCAGCGCGACCGCCATTATCGATTTACGCATAAATTCCGATCTCCGCCGGGACGAAGCGCGCGCACACTATCGGAACCCGCCGCCCGAGTCCGCTGCTATTGCAATCCCGCGCGATGGCGAAAAGATGGCGGCGCGCTGGGGTGTTGGCAATCCGGCCGCCTTGACATTGCCTTCCGGCGACCGTACCGCTTCCCCCTCCCGCCACGGCGCAGCGCCATGCCCGACAGGAAGCACATCGCCTTCTCCGGCCGCCTCGTTATCGTCGGCTTCGGCAGCATCGGACAAGGTGTGCTGCCGCTCCTGCTGCGCCATCTCGAAATGAAGCCGGATCAGATCAGGGTCATCACCGCCGAACCGCGCGGGGCGGAGGTGGCCGCCGAATACGGCGTCGGCTTTGTCGAGACGGCGTTGACCCGGAAGAATTACCGCGCGGTGCTCAACGGCTGCCTCGGCCGCGGCGACTTTCTGCTCAACGTCTCGGTCGACGTCTCGAGCGTTGCGCTGATCGAATTGTGCCGGGAAACCGGTGCGCTCTATCTCGACACCTGCATCGAGCCGTGGCCGGGCGGCTATACCGACCCCAGCCTGCCACCGTCGGCGCGCTCCAACTACGCGCTGCGCGAAAGCGCGCTCGCACTGCGCTCCGGCGGTCCGGGTGGCCCGACCGCTGTCATCACCCACGGCGCCAACCCCGGGCTGGTTTCGCACTTCGTCAAGCAGGCGCTCCTCGATGTCGCGCGCGACGCCAGCCCGGTGGCAGAAACTCCTGTCGACCGCGCCGGCTGGGCAGGGCTCGCCGAGCGGCTTGGCGTCAAGACCATCCATATCGCCGAGCGCGACACGCAGGTGTCGACGATCCCCAAGGAGCCCGGGGAATTCGTCAACACCTGGTCGATCGACGGGTTTGTCAGCGAGGGCTCGCAACCGGCCGAGCTTGGTTGGGGCACCCATGAACGGCATTTCCCGGCGGATGGGAGGCGGCACGATTTCGGCGGCCAATCGGCGATCTACCTGCTGAGGCCCGGCGCGGCGACGCGGGTGCGCAGCTGGACCCCGCTCGAAGGGCCCTATCACGGGTTTCTGATCACCCACGGCGAATCGATCTCGATCGCCGACTACCTGACCCGGCGCGACGGCGAGAGGGTGCATTACCGCCCAACCTGCCATTACGCCTACCACCCGTGCGACGACACGGTGTTGAGCCTCCACGAATTCGCCGGCAAGAACTTCGAGCTGCAGCAGAAGAAGCGCCTGATGATGGACGAGATCGTCGCGGGCACCGACGAACTCGGCGTCCTGCTGATGGGGCCGAAGCGGGGCGTCTACTGGTACGGCTCGCGCCTCTCGATCGAGGAGGCGCGCCGCGTCGCGCCGCACAACAACGCAACCTCGCTGCAGGTTACCGCCGCGGTGCTCGCCGGGGTGATCTGGGCGATCGAGCACCCGGACCGCGGCATCGTCGAGCCTGACGAGATGGATTTCGCCCGCATCCTCGAAATCTGTCAGCCCTATCTCGGAGATGTTGTCGGTGTTTGGGGGGATTGGAC
>DATCQF010000025.1:0-10441 GCA_036569735.1 Allostellaceae bacterium
TTGAAGAACACCATGATGCCGTCGCCGGCGTAGTGGTCGAGCGTCCCTCGAACGAGGCGACGATCGGCCCCATCGCGGCGTGGTAGTCGGCGAGCAGCGCCATCACCTCTTCCGGCTCGGCGCGTTCGGCAAAGCCGGTAAAGCCGCGCAGATCGCAGAACACCACGACGATCTCGCGGCGATGGCTTTCAAGAATTTTCTCGTCGCCTTGCGATACGACGAGTTCCGCGAGCTGCGGCGCGAGGAATCTCTCAGGCGGCCGACCCGGCCAAGCTCTTCAACTTGCTCCGCGACCCGCGTCTCAAGCTCACGGTTCCAGCTGGCAATCTCGTCGTTACGATCGCGTAGTTCAGCCAACAGCCGCGCGTTCTCGATTGCGATGACCGCCTGGTCGGCGAAGGTGGTAACGAGTTCGATTTGACGCTCGGTGAATGGGGCGACCCGCTGCCGCGCGAGCGTAATCGCTCCGATTGGCACGCCCTTGCGCATAAGAGGGACGCCGAGGTTAGTACGAGCCTTACCCAGGGTGATGGTTTCAGGGAGGTTATACTCGGGGTCAGACGTCAGATCGTCGATCTGAACCGCTCGTCCCTCAAGCGCCACCCGACCTGTTAGCGTATCCCTTCCAGGGAAGATCGGGTGGGACTCCTGGAAAGCTTTGTACTCGGGCGTCCAACCGAAGCCGGCGATCACCCGGTACACATCTGTGTCTCGGTGCCAGATGAAAGCCATCTCCGCGACACATAAGCGGGCGGCGGTTTCCACTAGCGTGTCAAGCACTGGTTGCAGATCGAAGGTCGAACGGCTGATGACCTTAAGCACATCGCTCGTGGCGGTCTGATATTCGAGCGACTCCTGTAAATCGCGGGTCCGCCCGCGCAATTCGTCGAGGAGCCGCGCGTTCTCCATCGCGATGACCGCCTGAGCGGCAAAGTTCTGCAGCAGCGCGATTTGCTCGTCGGTGAACGGCTGGACCTCTTGGCGGTAGACCGTCAGCGAACCGAGGAGTTTGTCATCCCTGACCAGCGCCACCTGGATGGCGCTTCGGGCACGGCCAAGATCAACGAGAGCACGGCGCGCGGGGTCGCCCTCTCGGTAGGGTTCTTCATCAGCGACATCGGTGCTGACGATCAAGCGCTCACCACGAAGCATGCGGCCGAGCGGGTTGTTCGGACGTGGCTCGATCGGAGTGCGGGCAACCGCCGCATACGCGGCGGGCGCGCCGTGCAGGGCGGCCGCGTGGAGTTGCTCGCCATTGCAAAGCCATAGGACACCGAAAGTCGCCTCGCACAGTTGCGTAGCTTTTCCCAACATCGCATTGAACACCGGCGCAAGGTCGCCGGGCGATGCGTTGATCACCTGCAGGACCTCGGCGGTTGCGCTCTGCTGAGCCAATGCCTCATCCCGCTCAGATCGGGATTGCGCGAGTTCACGCTGCAGATCGGCAATGATCTGCGAAGGATCCGCCGCCCTGTCGTCGGGATTTTCGTTGGTGCGCTGCATAGGTCGAGGTTCCCTGTCGTCCCGATCATACGTTGATCGGAACGCGCCTCCACGATCTTCGTGTTATCGGCCAGAGACCTTGTGTAGGGACGAGGTGAAGCTATTGGATCGACTCTAACGCCTGTTTCCCTCTTCGATGACGGCAAAGGATCGACGCTAAGAGGGCCGGATGAAGCCCTTTGCTGTCAAGGCGGCGATCGGGAGACGTGTGGCTCACATGGCGCCTTCCTCACTTTGCAGTCGGTTCGCCGGGAGATGTCGCGGCGAGATGAGCGGCGAGGAATGCGCGCGTCTTTTCTTCCGCGTCCTTGGCCGCCGGCTCGTTGTATTCCAGCCAATGGAGGAGATAGCGGACGCCGGGGGTCATTTCAGCGGTATCGAAATTATGATGGACTCCGGGATAAACCGTCAGTGCGATCGGTGCGCCATCCGACCGGGCATGTGCGACCATTTCACGGCACGGCGCCACCAGGCTCGCTTCATCCGCCTCGCCGATCAGGACTAAGGTGGGCGCGGTCATGGTCACCGCCGCGGGGATTTCGCAGCCCGGGTAATAGGCGATCGCGGCGCGAAACCGATCGCGGAAATATTGCGCCGCCGAATCGCGGTCAACGGCATAGAGCACGGCAAAACCGCCAAGCGACTCGCCGAGAACGGCGACCCGCGCCGGATCGACGAAATCCAGCTGCGACAGGTAGCGCAGCGCCGCGTAGGCATCGAACGGCTGATCGAGGCTTCCGACGCCGCAACGGCTGGAGATGCCGCGCGGGCCGAAGCTGTCGACGGCAAGGGCCACGTACCCCCAGGAACTCAGCCGATCGGCAATCCCGGTGAAATGCCCGGTAATGCCAATGCAGCCGTGCAATACGACAACCGCCGGGAACGGTCCCTCGCCGCGATAGTCGCGGATGCCGAGCTCCGCCGACAAACCGGAATCCGGCCGCGCCAGATAGCCGCTGAGATTCGCCGGCGTGTGTCCCGGGAGGTTGGGAAATTCGCCCAGGGCGCCGGCCGAGGCAGCGCCGGGGCCGAGCAATGAGGCAAGCCCGATCGCCAGCAAGGATATCCGGAAAGTGAGCCTCATCGGGCCACGCCGAAAGAGTTTAAATGACTGCTTCAAACCATGGGTAACACGGGCCGCGCAAATCTAGAACGGCAGAAATTCACCCATCACGGACATTTCAAACGGCGACCGTTTGCCGAACGGGCAGTTGACGATATAAAGATATCTTTATATGTTTGGCGCCGCCGAGAGCCGGCTTGTGCCATCCCGGGAGTTCGCCGAATGCCTGATTTTACCGACTACAAGGTTGCCGATATCGAGCTGGCCGGCTGGGGACGGCGCGAGATCGCGATCGCCGAGACCGAGATGCCGGGGCTGATGGCGTTGCGCGACGAGTTCGGCGCGGCGAAGCCGCTGGCCGGGGCGCGCATCGTCGGCTGCCTCCACATGACGATCCAGACCGCGGTCCTGATCGAGACCTTGGTGCAGCTCGGCGCCAGCGTGCGCTGGAGCTCGTGCAACATCTTTTCGACCCAGGACCATGCCGCCTCCGCGATGGCCGCCGCCGGCATCCCGGTCTTCGCCTGGAAGGGCGAGACCGAGGAGGAATACGAATGGTGCATCGAGCAGACCATGCTTGGGCCGAATGGCTGGGCGCCGAACATGGTGCTCGACGACGGCGGCGACGCCACCAAGATCCTGCACGACAAGCACCATCGGCTGTTGGGCGAGGTGCGCGGCATCTCCGAGGAAACCACGACCGGGGTGCACCGGCTCTACGAGATGATGAAGGCCGGCACCCTCAAGGTCCCGGCGTTCAACGTCAACGACAGCGTCACCAAGTCGAAATTCGATAATCTCTATGGCGTGCGCGAGAGCCTCGTCGACGGCATCAAGCGCGCGACCGATGTGATGATGGCCGGCAAGGTCGCGGTCGTCGCCGGGTTTGGCGATGTCGGCAAGGGCTCGGCGGCGAGCCTCAGAAGCCAGGGCGCCCGGGTCATGGTCACCGAGATCGACCCGATCTGTGCCCTCCAGGCCGCGATGGAGGGCTATCAGGTCACCACGATGGACGAGGCCGCCCCGGTCGGCGACATCTTCGTCACCGCGACCGGCAACATCGACGTCATCACCTTGGACCACATGCGCCGGATGCACGACCGCGCGATCGTCTGCAACATCGGGCATTTCGACAGCGAGATCCAGATCGGCGCGCTGCGCAACTATGTCTGGGAAGAGGTCAAGCCCCAGGTCGACGAGGTCGTCTTCCCCGACGGCAAGCGGCTGATCGTGCTGGCGAAGGGGCGCCTCGTTAATCTCGGCTGCGCCACCGGCCATCCGAGCTTTGTGATGAGCGCGTCGTTCACCAACCAGGTGCTGGCGCAGATCGAATTGTGGACCAACCATGGCAAATATGAAAACAAGGTCTATGTCCTGCCCAAGCACCTGGACGAGAAGGTCGCGCAGCTGCACCTCGACAAGATTGGCGCCAAGCTGACCCGCCTCAGCCCGGCCCAGGCCGAGTATCTCGGGGTGCCCGGCGCCGGTCCGTTCAAGCCGGATCATTACCGGTATTGATTGCGGCCGAGGCACTAACCTCTTTTCTTTTCCGGAAGAACGCCGGATCATTCAGTCAATCTGGGACGGTCCATCAGAGATTGAGCGCGCCGCGCCGAGAGGCGGCACATCGTGATCGAGCTTGCTGCCGCAATCTGCTTCCTCGCCGCTGCGGTGTTCGCCGCGCTGTGGTGGCGTGCGCGGGCCGGATTGCGCGAGGCGATGCGGGGCCGCGATGGGGCCGAGCACGACCGCGCCGCCCTGACGGCAGTGCTCGGCACGCTGCCGATCGCCGCGTTCCGCTGGCGGCCCGGCGGCGCTGAACCAGATGGCACCGAAGACGGCGGCACCGATAAGGACGGGACCGAGGAAATCGTCCTCGGCACGCTGCCGGGGGGCGCCACGGGTTTCTCTTATGCGGGGTTTCTTGCGGGACTCGAGACCGACGATGCATCGCGAATCGCCGCCGCGCTCGATGATCTGAAACATGAGGGCACGGCTTTCACCGCGGCGGTTTCGGGCGCCGGCGGCGCGGCCTACCAGATCGAGGGCCGCCGCACGGCGAGCGGCGAAAGCGTGATGTGGCTTGCCGATCTGTCGGCGCTGCGCCGCGCCGAGGAGGCGCGCGGCACAGCACTCGCCGAAGTCGCCACCATGCGCGCGATGTTCGACGGGCTGCCGATGCCGGTGTGGCGCCGCGACTCCGGCCTGCGCGTTATCGATTGCAACAGCGCTTACGCCGCGGCGCTCGATCTGCCGCGCGATAGGGTACTGGAGGAGGCCACCGAGCTCGCGCCCCGGACCGGACATGACCGGACGCTGCCGCTCGCCCGGGCGGCCGCAGCCGGGGCGGTTCACAGCGAACGGCGCCATGTCGTCATCGCCGGTTCGCGCCGGTTGCTGGAACTTACCGAAGCGCCCGACCGCACCGCCGCTACGCCGGGAGGCGGGGGCGGAACACCGGGAGGCGGAACAATCGGGTACGCCACCGACCACACCGATCTTGAAGGCGCCGAGAGCCAATTGCTGCGGCACGTCAACGCGCATGGCCAGGTCCTCGAAAGCATCCACGCCGCCGTGGCGATCTATGGCGCCGACAAGCGGCTCAGCTTTTTCAACTCGGCGTTTGCCCGGCTGTGGGGAATCGTGGAGGACTGGCTCACCGGCGAGCCGTCGCTCGACGAACTCCTGGAGCGCCTGCGCGAGCGCCGCCGCGTCCCGGAATACGCCGATTTTCGCGCCTTCAAGCGCCAGCAGCTCGATATGTTCACCTCGCTGATCGAGCCCTTAAGCGAGCTGATGCACCTGCCCGACGATCGCACGCTGAGCGTCGCCGTATCGCCGCATCCCTTGGGCGGCCTGATCTTCGTCTACGAGGATGTCACCGACCGCCTGGCGCTGGAACGCTCGTACAACACCTTGATCGAGGTCGAGCGCGAAACCCTCGACAATCTGTTCGAGGGCATCGCCGTGTTCGGCAGCGATGGCCGGCTCAAACTGCACAATCCTGCCTATCGCACGATCTGGGGGCTGTCCGAAACCGACCTCGCCGGCGAGCCGCATATCGGCGACATCGTCGAGAAGACCCGGGAATTTTACGACGACAACCAGGATTGGCTGGCGCTACGCGACCGGATCATCGCCCGGGTCACGGCGCAGACGCATTCGAGCGGCCGGCTCGACCGGCGCGACGGCTCGGTGCTGCAGCGGGCGACCGTCCCCTTGCCCGACGGCAACGTCTTGTTGACCTACCTCGATGTCACCGACACCGCCCGGGTCGAGCGCGCGCTGCGCGAGCGCAACGAGGCCTTGGAAACCGCCGACCGGCTCAAAAGCGAATTCATCGCCAATGTTTCCTACGAGCTGCGCACGCCGCTCAACGCGATCATCGGTTTCGCCGAGATCCTGGCGAACCAGTATTTCGGGCCGCTCTCGCCGCGTCAGCTCGACTATAGCCGGGGCATTCTCGACAGCTCGCACCGGTTGATGTCGCTGATCAACGACATCCTCGATCTGGCCACGATCGAGGCCGGCTACATGGCGCTGGAGACCGGGCGGATCGAGGTCAACGACATGCTGGAATCGGTAATGGCGCTGACCCGCGAGCGCGCCCGCAGCCAGAACCTGTCCATGACGATGAGCTGCCCCCCCGGGACGGGGGCGATCGAGGCCGATGAACGGCGGCTCAAACAGGCGATTTTCAACCTGATTTCGAACGCGATCAAATTCACCCCTTCCGGCGGGTCGATCCGGCTTGAAGCACGCATCGATGACGGCGATCTGGTCCTTGCGGTTGCCGATACCGGTGTCGGGATCCCGGTTGCCGATCGCGAGCGGGTTTTCGAGAAATTCGAGCGCGGCAATCCGCAGTCGCGCGAAGCCGGCGCCGGGCTCGGCCTCTCCCTGGTCAAGAGCCTGATAGAGCTGCATGGCGGCTCGGTCGATATCGACTCCGAGCCGGGCTCGGGAACCAGCATTCTGTGCCGTTTGCCGGCCAGGCTGCGTTTGGCCGCCCCAGAGCCCGAGGTCTCGCGCCCTGCCGTTTGAGGCGGACCGGATCAGCTTCCCGGTATGCCTTTTGTCGTCGAATATTCGAAATGCAGCGCCTCGCCGGGATGGACGAGCGGATGGATCGCATGCGCCGCGAGCGCCGCCTCGGCGAAGCCGGAGAGGATCAGCTTGAGCTTGCCGGGATAGGCCGCGATATCGCCGATCGCGTAGATCCCCGGCCGCGAGGTGGCGCAGGTCGCCGGATCGATGCTGATCCGGTTGTGATCGAGCCGGAGATCCCAGGAAGCAAGCGGGCCGAGATCGGTGGCAAGGCCGAAAAACGGCAGGAGGCAATCGGCCGCGAGCCGGCGGGTCCCGCCGGCCAGATCGGCGACGATCACCGCCGACAATTGGCCGCCGGCCCCCTCGATGGCGTGCAGCTGATAGGGAATGACCAGCTCGATCCGGCCGGCTTCGGCAAGAGTTTGCAGCCGCGCGGCCGACTGCGGGGCGGCGCGGAATTTGGCGCGGCGATGGACGACCATCACCCGCTCGGCCACATCGGCGAGCGAGAGAGCCCAATCCACCGCCGAATCGCCGCCGCCGGCGATGACCACCCGGCGGCCGCGGAAATCCTCGCGCCGCCGCACCAGGTAGAAGACGCTCTTCTCCTCGAACTCGGCGAGACCTTCGAGCGGCGGGCGGTTGGGTCCGAAGGCGCCGGCTCCCGCCGCGACGATCACCGCGCGGGCGCCGACCCGCAGCCCGCCCGCTTGCTCGACGACAAACCCGTCCGGGGTTGCCGCGAGCCCCGATACCGGGTGCCCCAGATGAAAATTTGGCTGGAACGGGGCGGCCTGCTCGGCCAGGCGGTCGACCAGCAGGGCGGCGTCGATCCGCGGATAGCCCGGAATGTCGTAGATCGGCTTTTCCGGATAGAGCGCGGCGCATTGCCCGCCGGGCTGTGGCAAGGCGTCGAAAACATGGCAGCCCATCTCGAGCATGCCGCATTCAAACACCGCAAACAGCCCCACCGGCCCCGCGCCGATGATCGCGACATCGCAAGCCTCGGGTGTATTCCTCATCGCGCCAGCTTAACCCCGGGGCGGGCACGCGCAAGCGCGTTTGACGGCGCGTTCGCGTCGTGCGCAAGCAGATATTGCGGCCACTCACCTCGGAGATATACAAGGCGTAGATAATGATCGTCGTCGAGCTGCCCGATGAAGCCGCCACGGCGGCCTTTGCCGCCCGCATTGCCGAGCTTGCCCGGGCGGGCGATGTGATCGCGCTCAAGGGTGAGCTGGGCGCCGGCAAGACCAGCTTTGCCCGCGCCTTCATCCGGGCCCGCGGCGGCGCCGGGGAAGTGCCGAGCCCGACCTTCACGCTGGTGCAAATCTACCAGCTTGGCGAATCGGCGATCTGGCATTTCGATTGCTATCGTCTGCGCCACCCGGAAGAAGCCTGGGAGCTCGCCATCGAGGACGCGTTCAACGACGGGATCTCGCTGATCGAATGGCCCGAGCGGCTCGGTCCCCTGCTCCCGGCCCGGCGGCTTCTGATCAGCCTTTGCTCCGGCTCGACCGCGACGGCGCGCCGCGCGAAAATCGATCCCGGAGCCGGCCCCGGGGCGGATTGGGCGGCGCGCCTTGCCGGCCTCGCCGCACGATGCTCCCGTCACCCCCGCGAAAGCGGGGGCCCAGAGCAACCGTTCGAAGCCGTGGAATTCCTGGATTCCTCCCCGGACTTGACCTCAGGGCAATCGCATTTGAAAGCCCTCCCCCATCAAGGGGGAGGGAGTGAGCAGGCCAACTGCGATTGCCCCGGACTTGATCCGGGGATCACGCGAGAATGACGTGAAATGAGCGTTGCCGCCGCATCTGCCGCCGCCGGCCGCCAGGCCGCGATGGCCGATTTTCTCGCGGCGTCGGGCTGGCCCGGCATCGCGCCGGTCAGCCTCGCGGACGATGCTTCGTTCCGGCGCTACTACCGCCTCGTCGACGGTGCCCGGCGGATTGTGCTGATGGACGCGCCGCCGCCGATGGAAGATGTCCGGCCCTATGTCGCGGTCGCCGCCATGCTGCGCGGGTTCGGGCTCAGCGCGCCCGAAATCCATGCCGAGGACCGCGCGCGCGGGTTTCTGCTGATCGAGGATTTCGGCGACGACGTCTATACGCGGCTGCTTGCCGCCGGGGGGGCCGCCGGGGGAGCCGATGAGGGAGCACCCGAGGCGAACAGCGAGGTGGCGCTCTATGCGCTCGCCATCGACACGCTGATCGCGCTGCACCGGGCGGTCGCCGCGAGCGGGCTGCCCGCGCTGCCGCCTTACGACGAGGCGCGGCTGATTGACGAGGCGGCGCTCTTGGTCGACTGGTATGCCCCAAGCGTGCTCGGAGCGCCGCTCCCCCCCGCCTCGCGCGAGGATTATCTCGCGCGCTGGCGGAAAATCCTGCCGCAGGCGGCGCTCCCCGCGGCGACGCTGGTGCTGCGCGACTATCACGTCGACAATTTGATGCTGCTGCCCGGCCGCCCGGGTGTGCAGGCGTGCGGGCTCCTCGATTTCCAGGATGCCGTGGTGGGGCCGGCGAGCTATGATCTGGTCTCGCTCTTGGAGGACGCGCGCCGCGATGTGCCCTCCGCCCTGCGTCTTCTCATGACCGAGCGCTATCTCGCCGCGTTCCCCGGTCTCGATCCGGTCGGGTTCAGCCGGTCGGCCGCGATCCTCGCCGCGCAGCGCAACGCGAAGATCATCGGCATCTTCACCCGCCTGTGGCGGCGCGACGGCAAGCCCCAATATCTGCCCCACATCGCGCGGGTATGGCGGCTGCTCGACGACGATCTCGCGCGCGAGCCGGCCCTGGCGCCGATCGCAGATTGGCTCGATTGCCACCTGCCGCGCACCGTCCGGCGTCCGCCGCAAGTGCAGAGCGCGGCATGACCGGGGTGCCAAAATCGGCGATGGTCCTCGCCGCCGGCCTCGGCACCAGGATGCGCCCGATCAGCGACACCGTGCCAAAGCCGCTCGTCGAGATCGGCGGCCGCGCCCTGATCGACCACGCGATCGACCGGCTCGCGCAGGCCGGGGTCGAGGAAATCGTCGTCAACGTGCATTACAAGGCGGAAATGGTGGCCGCCCGGCTCGCCGCCCGAACCTATCCGCGCATCCGGATCTCGCGCGAGGAGGAGCTGCTCGAGACCGGCGGCGGGGTCGCGAACGCGCTGCCGCTGCTCGGCGAATTCTTTTTCGTCGTCAATGCCGACGTCATGTGGCTCGACGGCGTGGAGGATACCCTGGCGCGCCTTGCCGCCGCCTTCGATCCCGCCGGCATGGACGCGGTGCTGCTGCTACAGCGCACCGTCACGGCGGTCGGCTATGACGGCCGCGGCGACTATTTCCTCGACCCGCTGGGGGTTCCGCGGCGCCGCGGCGAGCGCGAAATCGTGCCCTTCATCTTCGCCGGAGTGCAGCTCCTCCACCGCCGGCTGTTCGACGCCGTCGCCGAGCGGCGGTTCTCGCTGAACCTCCTCTACGACCGGGCCCAACGCGCCGGACGCCTGCACGCGATCGTGCATGACGGCGAGTGGTATCACATCGGCACCCCGGAGGCGCTCGCCGCGACCCGCGCCCGCCTCGCCCTGCACCGCATCGAGCGCCAAGAAACATGAACCACGGAGACACGGAGGGCACGAAGATCGTCAAGCAGAACCGCATTCCCGGCGCAAGCCGGGATCCACCAATCCCCTGCTCGTGCGCTCGCCCGGGTGGATCCCGGCTTGCGCCCAGGGCATTCGCATTTGGCCTGCTCACTCCCTCCCCCTTGATGGGGAGGGTTGGGTGGGGGTGATCGTACTGCTTCGCCAGTTCGGTCGGGATGCCAAGCGCCCAATTCA
>DATCQF010000026.1:0-1900 GCA_036569735.1 Allostellaceae bacterium
GCTTCCGACGACAGCGACCTCAGAACGATCGTGCATTGCGGGACGCCCCTGGTGGCGACCGCGCTCGCCGCCGCCGAGCATCACGGCGGCAATGGCGAGGATGTGCTGGCGGCGATCGTCGTCGGCTACGAGGCCGCCGGCCGCATCATCGACGCGATGCCGGGCTTTCGCGAGCGTGGCTTCCACGGGTCGAACGCGGCGATTTTCTCCGCGACAGTCGCGGCCGCGCGGCTGCTGCATCTCGACGCCGAGCAGACGACGCACGCGATCGCGCTGACCGCGACCTCAACGAGTGGCCTTGCAAAGGCGGCCGATACCAGCGTGGCGCGCGAATACCACGCCGGGATGGCGACGATGAGCGGCATCCAGGCGGTGCGGGCGGCGCAGCGGGGCTACCGCGCCGAGGAGCGCATCCTCGAAATGAAGCTCGGGTTTTTCGAAACCCTCGGCGGCGTCCCCGGCGCGGAGGCGGCGGCACGCGCGACCCAGGGTCTCGGCGCCTCGTGGGACATCGTCACCGACATGGCGGTAAAGCTGGTGCCCGGCGGCCATCCCTCTCATGCGCTCGCCGAAGCCGCCGCCAACGCCGCGCGCGAGGGAAATATCGCCGCGGCCGAAATCGACAGCATCACCGTGTCGCGCCCGGGGATGACCGCGCTCACCGGTCCATTGCATCCCCAGGATCTGGTCGACATGGCGCACAGCCCGGCCTATTTCCTCGCCGCCGGAGCGGCCGATCGCGATTTCTCATGGGTCCACGCGACCGGGCCGAAGATCGCCGACCCGGTGATCCATGGCCTCATCGACAAGGTCCGGGTCGGCCCGCCGCCCGAGGACGACGCCGCCCGCTATCGCCAGGGCGCGAGCGTCACGATCCGCACGCGGGACGGCAGGAGCGTGACGAGTACGGTATACGCGCCGAAAGGGTCGGGTATGCTCGGCATCGCCTGGACCGATATCGACGCCAAGTTCCGCACGCTGGTGCCGCTAAGTGGGATGGGCGAGCAGCAGATCGAGGCGATGCTCGGCATCATCCACGATTTTCGCCGCCAGGCGAGCGTCACGGCGCTCACCGATCTGCTGTGGGTGAGCGCGCCCTGAGATTGGCCCGCCGCGTTCAGATGTCCCCGGCGTCTTGCGCGGTGAAGATCGAGCCGTAGCCGTCGCGGCTCCAGTCCGGCGGGACCGGGCACGGCGTCGGGTCGAGATGGGCGATCCGGGCCGCCTCGCCGCGTACGATGGCGCCCGTTCGGGTGGTCGGGGTCGGCGCCGGCATCCAGGCGAAGGCGTCGGCCGAGCTGTAGACGAAGAGGGGGAGCGGCCGGACCCGGCCGGTGGCGTTCGCGCGCGAGCTATGCACGGTCCGGCAATGATCGCGATCACGGTCCCGGCGCGGCCCGTCAAATCCTCCGTATGGCTCAGATCGACACCTTCCATGTCGCGCTCGCCGATCGCCCCGGTCCAGGGGCCGCCAGCGTCGCGATGCACAAAAATGGGACCCCGGTGGCTGCCCGCTACGCAGGTCAAGGGGCCCGCTTCGGACGCCACGTCGCCGAGATAGACGCCAAGCGTCACCGGGCTGTAATTGGTGTGCGGCCAGGCCGGGATGTCCTGATGCCATTTGACGATTTCGCCGGAGCCGGGCCATTTGTAGTTCAGCTTGCTACTGTGGAACTTGACGTCGGGGCCGACGAGGTCGGCGGCGATGTCGGCCAGCACCGACTCGGCCGCGAACCTCCAGAAATCGGGATGGCGGTCGACCAAGGCCCTGAGCCGGCGCACATGCGGCCGGTCCGGGGCGTGCCGGGGCCCCAGATCGAACGCCTCGTTCGATGCGGCAACCCCCCGGCTTTCCTCGAGAAAGGCGTCGGAAAGCTCATTGAGGCGGGCCAGCCAGTGG
>DATCQF010000027.1:0-1647 GCA_036569735.1 Allostellaceae bacterium
TTTCGACCGAGGGGCGGAACTCCACCCCCTCCGCCGCCATCTGCGCGGCGCGGCGGTCGATCAGCGCTTTCTCCATCTTGAAATCGGGGATGCCATAGCGCAGGAGGCCGCCGATGCGGTCGTTCTTCTCGAAGAGGGTGACCGCGTGCCCGGCGCGCGCCAGCTGCTGGGCGCAGGCCATGCCGGACGGCCCCGAGCCCACGACGGCGACGCGCTTGCCCGTCCGGCGCGCCGGGATCTGCGGGGTGATCCAGCCTTCCGCCCAGCCGCGGTCGACGATCGCGCACTCGATCGTCTTGATCGTCACCGGGTTGTCGTCGATGTTCAACGTGCACGCCGCCTCGCACGGCGCCGGGCAGATGCGCCCCGTAAATTCCGGGAAGTTGTTGGTCGAGTGCAGCGTCACCAGGGCCTGGCGCCACTGGTCGCGATAGACCAGGTTGTTCCAGTCCGGGATCAAATTGTTGACCGGGCAGCCGTCATGGCAAAAAGGAATGCCGCAATCCATGCAGCGCGAGGCCTGGGCGCGCAATGCCGGCTCCGGCAGGGGGTGCACGAATTCCCGCCAGCTTTTCTTGCGCGCCGCCGGCTTCTCATAACCGCGGTCGGCGCGCTCGACCTCCAAAAACCCGGTCGGCTTGCCCATCAAGCGCCCTTAAACCCCGCTGCGGCCGAAGCCGGTCAATATTGCTGTCCCATCTCCATGATGACCCACCCGGCGGCACAGTTCAACAATAGCGCACTCAACCCTCGCGGGAACCTCATTCGATGACCTCGTCGGCGCGGGCGAGGAGGGCTTGCGGCACGGTGAGACCGAGCGCATGCGCGGTCTTCAGGTTGATCACCAGTTCGAATGTGGTCGGCTGCTGCACCGGCAGATCGGCCGGCTTGGCGCCGTTGAGGATCTTTCCGGCGTAAGTGCCGAGCAGGCGAGAGGCAGCCGTGATGCTCGCTCCATAGCTGATCAGACCGCCGGCCGTGGCAAATTCACGGAACCCATAGATCGCTGGAACGGCATGGCGTGATGCCAGCGCCACGAGCTGTTCGCGCCGGCTGTTGAAGAATGGATCGGCGCTGACGATGAGCGCGGCGGCATGCAATTGGACGAGGGTTGCCAAAGCCGCGTCGATCTCGCTTTCGCTGCTCGCCTTCAAGATCGGGAGTTGCACCCCCTTCGCCCGCGCCGCTTCCAGCACTTCTTGGACCACGCGCTCGGCATTCGAATTGGTCGGGTTCACCAGCAGGGCGATCACCCGGGCCTGGGGAGCCATCTCGGCAAGCAGTTCGAGCCGCTTGGGATGCAGCTCGACGTTGAGGAAGCTGATGCCGGTGACATTGCCGCCCGGCCGGGCGAGACTGGCGACGAGGCCCGTCGCGACCGGGTCGTCACCGCTGGAGAAGACGATCGGGATCGTCGAGGTGGCGTTTTTCGCCGCGAGTGCCGAAGGGGAGCCGCCGCTGGCCACGATCACGTCGACCTTGCGGCCGACGAGATCGGCGGCCAATGCGGGCAGGCGATCATAGCTTCCCTCCGCCCAGCGGTATTCGATCGCCAGGTTTTGCCCCTCGACGTAGCCGGTTTCGCTCAGGCCCTGGCGGAACGCGGCGGTAAACAATGCAGCCTCGCGGGGCGAGACGGTGCCGAGG
>DATCQF010000028.1:0-6585 GCA_036569735.1 Allostellaceae bacterium
CCCGCCGCGGCGGCTGCCGCAGGTCGAGGACGCCATCATCCGCCGATCGTCGCAAACCCGGACCAGCCATACTGCAAGCTTAGTGAACCGCACTCGCCCTGTCACCAAACCGATGGCACCAAAACCGATGGCACCAAAACCGATGGCGCCAACACCGCGGGCATCGATACCGCGGCAACCCCGGACCTCTATGAGGCCCCGATCTTCCGCCCGGCCTCGCCGCGTGTTAATTCTGGCGCAGCATCCGGTCGCGGGCGGTTTCGGGGTACAGGTGAATTTCCGGTCATGGCGCGTATTCTTCTCGCCGAAGACGACGATCAGATGCGCGCGTTCCTCAGCCGCGGGCTGCGGCGGGCGGGCCATTCGGTCGATGCGGTCGGCGACGGTGAAGCAGCGCTCGAGCGCTCGCGCGGCGCCGAATACGATCTCCTCCTGGCCGATGTGGTGATGCCGGGGATCGACGGGATCGAGCTGGCCCGGCGGATGGCGGCGCGCCAGCCCGGGATTCGCGTCATGTTCATCACCGGGTTTGCCGCGGTCGCGATGCAGGACGACGGCGTTGCCCCATACCGGCCGCGGATCCTCGCGAAGCCCTTTCATCTGCGCCATCTGATCGCCGAAATCGACGCGTTCCTGTCGCAGTAGGCAGGACCTCCGCGATGTCGAAAAACCTGGTCGTGTTTGCCGCCTGCCTCTTGATCGCCGGAACCGCGGCGGCGCAGCAGGGCGCCGTCGAGGTCACCGATGCGTGGGCCCGCGCCACCCCGGGCAAGGCGGAAAACGGCGCCGCCTATCTGACGATCGCCTCCCCCACCCCCGACCGCCTGACCGGCCTCGCGACGCCGGCGGCCACCGCGGCCGAGCTGCATATGATGACCATGGAGGAAACCGTTGTGGGTGCGGTCATGAGGATGCGCCCGCTGACCGGGGTCGATCTCGCCGCCGGCCAAAAAATCGCGATGAAGCCGGGAGCCATGCACATCATGCTGGTCGGACTGAAAGCGCCATTGCGCCCCGGCCAATCCTTCCCGATGACCCTCTATTTCGAGAAAGCCGGCGCCAAAGAGGTCACGGTCACCGTTGAAAAGGCCGGGGCGATGGACCGGGCCGGGGCGATGGACCGCGATAGCCACGACGGCCCGCAGATGATGGTGCCGATGCCGGCGCCGGCGGGGCGTTAGGAAGCCTGGGCGATGGCCGACCCCCCGACCCCCGAGAAACCGGACGGCGCGCCGCGCTTTGTGGTGATCGCGATGATCGTGGCGGGGCTCCTCGTCCTGGCCGCCGGCGCGCTCGTTGGCCTCGCCTTCCGCGAGAGCCCGAAAGGCGCCGCCGGGACCCTCCTCGCCAGCACGATCGGCGGCCCGTTCCAACTCGTCGACCAAAACGGCAAGCCGTTCGGCGATTCTGACCTCAAGGGCAAGTGGCACCTCGTCTTCTTTGGCTATACCCACTGCCCCGACACCTGCCCGACGACGCTCAACGAATTGTCGCTGGCGCTCGACAAGCTCGGCCCGCAGCGCGACCGGTTCGGGATCGTCCTCATATCGGTCGACCCCGAGCGCGACACGCCTGAAATCCTCAAATCCTATGTCGAGAGCTTCGATGCGCCGATCACCGCGCTGACCGGCACCCCCGAGGCGGTGGCGCAGGCGGCCAAAGCCTATCGCGTCTACTATGCCAAGCATCCGCGCGCCGACGGCGGCTACGACATGGACCACAGCGCGGTCATCTATGTGATGGACGCGCAAGGCCGCTTCACCGCGACCTTCACCCCCGACACCCCCGCCGACGCGATCGCCGAGCGCCTCCGGAAGCTGCTGTCGTAACCGGCGCGTCCCGTCATGCCCGCGAAAGCGGGCATCCAGGGCAACCGACTGGGACACGCCTCCTGGACTCCCGCTTGCGCGGGAGTGACGGTGTTGGAAAGACATGCGTGGCGCAGCATATAGGGGGTAATCCCGCAGCTGCCGCACAGGGTCCATGGCCACGCTTCCCGACGAGATCGCGCGCCGGCGCACGTTCGCGATCATTTCGCACCCCGACGCCGGTAAGACGACGCTGACCGAAAAGCTCCTCCTGTTCGGCGGCGCGATCCAGCTTGCGGGCGAAGTCCGGGCGCGCGGCGAGCGTCGGCGGGCGCGCTCCGACTGGATGGCGATCGAGCGCGAACGCGGCATATCGGTCTCATCCGCGGTGATGACCTTCGAGCATGACGGGCTCGTCTTCAATCTGCTCGACACCCCGGGTCACCAGGATTTCAGCGAGGACACCTATCGCACGCTGACCGCGGTCGACAGCGCGATCATGGTGATCGACGCGGCGCGCGGCATCGAGGAACAGACCAAAAAGCTCTTCGAGGTGTGCCGGCTGCGCGACGTCCCGATCATCACCTTCATCAACAAGCTCGACCGCGAGGCGCGCGACCCGTTCGACCTGATCGACGAGATCGAGCAGACCCTGGCGCTCGACACGACGCCGGCGAGCTGGCCCATAGGCATGGGCCGCGATTTCCTCGGCACCTACGACCTCCTCCAGGATGCGCTCCTCTTGTTCGAGCGCGGCCTCGGCGACCAGCCCAATGGCGAAAGGTTCATCGAACCGATCCGCTGCCAGGGGCTCGACGACCCGGTGCTGGCGCAGCGCCTCCCCGCGGCGGCCGTCGCCACGCTGCGCGCGGAGGTCGAGATGGCGCGCGGGCTGTGCCCGAAGTTCGACCTCGAAGCCTTCCGCGAGGGCCACCTGACGCCGGTCTTCTTTGGCAGCGCGCTCCATGATTTCGGCGTGCGCGAGTTATTGCGCGGGGTCGCCGAGCTCGCCCCACCGCCGCGCCCCCAGCCGGCGATCGACGCAAACGGGCCGCGCCCGGTGCTGCCCGAGGAAGACGCAGTTGCCGGGTTCGTCTTCAAGGTGCAGGCCAACATCGACCCGCAGCACCGCGACCGCATCGCCTTTGTGCGGATGTGCTCGGGGCATTTCCACCGCGGCATGAAGCTGAAGAACCTGCGCACCGAGCGCCTGATATCGGTGCAGAACCCGGTCTTTTTCCTCGCGCGCGAACGCAACCTCGCCGAGGAGGCGTGGCCCGGCGACATCATCGGCATCCCCAACCACGGGACCCTGCGCCTCGGCGACACGCTGACCGAGGGCGCCGACATCCGGGTCACCGGGCTGCCGAGCTTCGCCCCCGAGCTGCTGCGCCGCGTGCATATCGAGGACCCGATGCGCTCCAAACACCTGCGCCACGCGCTGACCCAGCTGGCCGATGAAGGGGTAACCCGGGTGTTCAAGCCGTCCAACGGCAGCGACTGGATCATCGGCGTCGTCGGCGCGCTGCAGCTCGACGTCCTGCAGGCCCGCCTCGACGCCGAATACGGCCTCGCGACCCGGCTCGAAGCCGCCCCCTACGAGGCCGCCCGCTGGCTCGACGCCGACCCCGCCGAACTCGACCGCTTCCGCGCGCGCAACGGCGCCGCCCTCGCCGAGGACCACGACGGCGTCCCCATCTTCCTCGCCCGCAACGCCTGGGACCTGCGCACCACGATCGAAGAATGGCCCGCCATTCGCTTCACCGCGACCCGGGAACAGAATTGAGTTTTGCCCGGGTCTGGGAGCTCGGGATACGCTATCGACCGGATCGAGAGGAAAGCCGCGCGAACCTCCGATCTTCGACACAAGGGAGCGCAAGCGGATGAGCGACACCACCCCATACACGGCCAATACACCACCGGCACTGAAGCAACGTCATGGCTGCCTCACCGCGTACCTTGTATTCATGATTATCGCCAACTCCGCGACAGCCCTCATGTACCTTGTCGGCGCTGAAGACATACGACGCAAAATACCCGAAATTCCTCAATGGAGTTTTCCGGTTCTGATTGTTGGGGCAATCTTGAACCTCGTTTTTGCCATTGCCTTGTTGAGATGGAAGAAATGGGGGTTTTGGGGATTTGTCGCCACCGCGATGGTTCTATTTTTCGTGAACCTCTCCCTCGGGTTTGCCCTGGGCCCCGCCCTGGTCGGATTGCTGGGCGTGGCGATCCTTTATGGGGTGCTGCACATCGGCAAGGAACGGCAGGGATGGTCTCAATTGGACTGAACCCAATGTCGAACAAGTAAATCGTAGGATGGGTTGAGCAACGCGAAACGCATCCTACTTCTGGCACTCCTTACACCACCCCCTCCTCCCGCAGCGCCTTGATCTCGGCCGCATCGTAGCCGGCCTCGCGAAGCACTTCGTCGGTGTGTTCGCCGAGCGAGGGGGGCGGGCGGTCGATGCCGCCGCCATCGTGGGCGAGGCGGAAGCCGGAGCCGGCGAGGGTCAGCGGGCCGTTTGGTGAATCGACATGCTGCAGCACCTCGCGATGGTCGAGCTGCTTGTGGTGCACGATTTCCGAGATCGCCCAGATCGCGGCGCACGGCACATCGGCTTCGGTCAGCCGGGTTTCCCAATTCCTGGCGCTGTCGCCGGCCAGCACCTCCTCGATGATCGCGCGCAACGCCGGTTCGTTGGCGGTGCGGCTCGGCCAGTCGGCAAAGCGCGGATCATCGAGAGCGCCCTCGCGCCCGAGCGCGCGCATCAAGCTGGAAAACTGCTTTTCGGTCATCACCGACAGCATCAAATCGCCCTCGCCGGCCTTGAAGCGGCTGCCGGTGACCTTCCCGGTCGTCGACAGATTGCCGTACTGCCTATGCTTGTGGCCGGTGACCGTATATTCGGCAATCTGCGGCGAGAGAAAGCTTAAGGCCGCGTCGAGCATCGCCACGTCGACGAACTGCCCGAGGCCGGTATGGCTGCGCTGGAAGAGGGCGCTCGCCACGGCAAACGCGGAGGTCATCCCGGCGATCGTGTCGCACAGGGCAAACCCGGCGCGGGTCGGGCCTTTGTCGGCGTGGCCGGTGATCGACATGATGCCGGACATCGCCTGCAACTTCCCGTCGAACGCCGCGGTGCCGCGCTCGGGACCCTCCTGGCCAAACCCCGATATCGCGCAATAGATCAGCCCGGGGTTGACCCTGCGCAGCACCTCGTAGCCGAGCCCGAACCGCTCCATGATTCCGGGTCTGAAATTCTCCCAGACGACATCGGCCGTGCCGGCCAGCTTCTTGACGATTTCCACCGCCTTGGGCTTGGTCAGGTCGAGAGTGAGGCTGCGCTTGTTCGCGTTGATCCCGAGAAACGAGGGGCCGAGGCCCTTTGCCGTCCATTCCGGGCTCAGCTGCGTAAAGCGCATCTCGTCCCCTGATTTCGGCTCGATCTTGATCACCTCGGCGCCGAGCAGCGCGAGCTGATAAGTGCCGAACGGCCCGGCGAGATAGCGGGTGAAATCGAGAATGCGGATGCCGGCAAAGGGTTTTTTCGCGGATGGATCGGTCATCGAAGCTGCTGCCGGTGGGTTGCGGGGGCGGTTGGCACGGCTTTTGTAATGTACGCGGACAGGTCCGGGCGTCGCACAGCGAGGCCGATCCGGGCCGGGACCGCCGGATCACTTCCGGACCTCATTCCCGGACCAGCCTTTCGCATGTTTAGAAGCTCCCGGCATCGCGCAACGACCGGCCAGCCGGCTTTATAGCCCGGCAAACCTATCGGCGGTAAGCTGATCGCGGCGCCGCGGCCGCCGCGCGCCGTGATTTGTGCCGTGGTGAGCGATGCATTTCGCCTCAACTGCCTTTCTCGTTGTCCTCCCGGTGGCCCTCCTCCAGGTCTTGCCCGGCGCGTCCCCGGCACAGGCGGCCGCGGTGGCGTTGGTCCTGGCGATCGATGTGTCGGAAAGCGTGTCGTCGGAACGCTATCTCCTGCAGCATGACGGCATCGCCCGCGCCTTCGAGACACCGCAGCTCGTGGACGCCATCGCCGCGGTGCCCGGGGGGATCGAGGCGCTGGTCATCGAATGGTCGGACCCCGACAAGATCGCGATCACCGTCGGCTGGACCCGCATCGCCAGCCGCAACGCCGCCGCGGCGTTCTCCGCCTCGGTGCGGGCAACCGCGCGCACCTCGGCCGGCCTCACCGCGATCGGCTCGGCGATGCTCGCCGCCGCCGCCGCGTTCGACCACATGCCGGAGCCGGCGGGGCATCGGGTCATCGACATATCCGGCGACGGCATGGCCAATTTCGGGGCGCCGCCGGCGGGCGTGCGCGACGGCCTCGTCAGCCGGGGGATCACGATCAACGGCCTGGCGATCTTGAGCGAGGAACCCTGGCTCGACGATTACTACCGGCAGAACGTGATCGGCGGCCCGGCGGCCTTTGTCGTGGTCGCCACGGGTTTCGACAGCTTTGCCGAGGCGATGCTGAGGAAGCTGGTGCAGGAGGTCGCGAGCGCCCCCGCCATTACCGACGCCGAACAGCGCTGAGCCCGCGGGCCACCCGGCTTCCGGGGGTACGTAATTTCCCATAGGGAGAAAATCGGATTTCGTCGGCGCCGCCGATCGCCGAGCATGGCTCCAGCAGATTGGGATCGAGCGTGATGGAGAGACTCATGACACAAGAGGAGCACGAGGCCGCGGTGGCCGCGTTCATCAGCGCCCGGGGGATCACCCGGTGTCCGACCGCCTGCGCCGGGCGCACTCAGGGCAGCGTCG